>CAMBEX010000164.1 GCA_945865865.1 Bdellovibrio sp. ZAP7 | reverse complement strand
CGGCAAATTTCGGCATTCGCCCCGGAGGCGATCGTCTTTTTGGATCACGCTCCCCATCCTTCGGCCATGATCGCCGCACTGTCCGAATGCCTCGGCTCTTCGGTCACTCGACCCCGACTGGTTTTTCATTTCTATGGCGATCTCACTCTGTTTGCTGAGCAGTGGTTGGCCGCAGAGGCTGCGCTTCGCGGGTTTCATTGCCAGTTTATTTGCGCGTCCGAGCGGCAATGCTCCCTTTTGGCGGGTTTTTTGGAGAAATCCGCGAATGTCCTTCACTGGATTCCGTTTCCAGTCGACGTTCAGAGGTTTTCATTCAGCCCTGATGAGCGAGGCAAGGCCAAACGGGGGTTCATGAAAAGTGAAGGGGACGGAGACTACGTATTTCTTTATACAGGTCGACTCAGTCTCCAAAAAAATGTTCTGCCGCTAGCAAGGGCGTTCGCAGATTACGTAGAACACTGGAATCCCAACTCGCAGCTCTGGCTCTCGGGGCCAGTAGATGATCTCGGCATTCCTTACTTAGGTAAGCGCCCTCTTGATGGGCTCATGTCCTTTGACTTGGCCAGCCTGCTTGGCGGAAAGCTGAAGTCCCAATCAGCTCAACGCATTCGCATCTTCGACAACTGCAACGCTGACGAGCTCGTGCCACTCTACCGAGCCGCAGACGCGTATGTGAGCCTGAGCACCCATAATGACGAAGACTACGGAATGGCTCCGGCTGAGGCTGCCGCATGCGGACTCCCTCTGGTCCTCTCGGATTGGGGCGGGTTTGCCTCTTTCAGCAAACTTCTACCGCCGGGGGCTGTATCGCTTGTGCGTGTGAGTATCGAAAAATCCCGGGTTTTGCCTTCGCATGCGGATGCAGTCAGGGCCCTGTCGGCCTGTTCTTTAATGCCTTCTTTTGATGAGCGCCGAAAAACCATTTCAGACGGTGCCGCACTGTCCGTCTCTGTCGATGCCGTGGCTGCGCGAATTCAGGATGCGCTCCTGCAACACTCGCCCCCTCCGTTTCTTGGCTTTTCGAGGCTTTTTAGAGAGGTCGGTCAGGCATTTCGACTCAACCCCGATGCACCCTTTAGCGTCGGTACCAACTACAGCGAACTTTTTAGACGGGTGTATCGTGCCTATATCTGAATCTTTGTTTTCTGAGCAGCACTTGGGTTCGGTAGAGAGACTCGCCCAGTTTCGGCGTGATGACTTCTGGCAAAAAGACGACTTGTGGACGGCCGAGAGTACAAAGTTTTTGGAGCCGCACTCTGTCCCGTATTTCTCGCCGCTTTGCCCTCTGTTTTTCCAGCAGATCAAAAGCATCGAGGTCCTAGATTTCTTTTCGCCGGTCCTCGTTCGGGATGGATTTCTTTCGCTGATGGACTTTTTTTACCGACATCCCGCTCCTGCCAGCACATCTCCTACTGAAGGGGGAGTCCTTGTGGTCAACTGGAGGTTTGCTCCCTTCATTCCGAAGGCCTGGTCCGATCGGATTTGTTTTTATGAAAATCGTTCGCGCCGAGCACCGGACGCTACGCATGCTGGGTCCCGCGTAGTTCTGCTCCTGATTTCCGCCATTGACGAACGACAAGCAAGCCTCGCCTCAATTCAGCGCAGGCTGCGGGAACTCAAGCACGCCCTGGAAAAAACAGGTGCGACTCCCAAGGTCAAAGTCATCTCGTTCTTCAATCGTATTTATGCCCGCACACGCGTGGGTACCGAAGATAAGTCCCGCTACTACTTTAAAATTCTTAAATTGATCCATGCGGAGTTCGGTGGGCACGCAGAAGACGCTTCGTGGGATGAGGTCAAAAACTCAGACCTGCATCACTCCTGCTTTCTCGACCTCAATGAACACGATTTTTATTATTCCGACAGCGCGGTGACCCAACACTTGCTCCGCTCTGGAGCTGCTGCTCTGAGCTGGGCGACACCACCAGCAGAACCCAATCACATGGTCTCGCTCTCGCTGAAACATTCGTGTGCGATCTGGACCTCGCCTACGGCACTCTTAAACCCTGAAAGCCCCGGGGCTAGCGCCTCAGCGGATGGGGTGGCCTTTCTAGAAAGCAACGCTCATCGGTCAGATCGCGCGTCGTTTTCTCGAAAGGACTCCTTTGAGCGCGGCGAAAAAGGGGTTCCGCTTTCGTTTGAAATGGCCGTGTTTTCACTCATTTCAACGCTTAATTCAGTTAAAAAAGCCTGAATCGCTCGAACATTCTCAGCGGGGTCATGGGTCAGCACGCACTCCACCGGCACACTTCGCGCGAGCAAAGCGATTGCCGCGTAAATTCTGGAAAATAAAATCTTTGCAAGCACCAGAAAATCCGCTGGTCGGTCCTCGATGAAATATTCACGCATCATGGGCAAGCCACGGCCGATCACCATCTCCATCAGTAGATGCGGCACGAGCTTGAGTCGGCTCGTCTTTTTGACCAGGCAACGTGAACCTGCGCCACGACGTCCCGTAAGTAAAATCGCTCTTGCCGTTTGCAGGGGCGCGATCTCACGCGAGATCGCTGTCAGTGGCAGGAGGTGCTTTTTTCCAAAGCGCATTCGCTCCAGAGGGTAGGTCTGCTTTGAATCGACTGCCGGATGCCCAGACAGCCCTCCAAGCGCATTTTCGGTGAGGCCAAGCCGCAATGAAAAGGGGTAAACGTTTCCACGCCGATCGACCAACGGGCTGTCGTCCGATAAAATCCTCACTTGCGAGGACTTAAGCAGCTCCAGAAGCAAAGTCGTCTTACCCACACCGGAGGGGAGCGCACTGACAAGCACGTTCGGTTTTTTACCGTCAAACACGACTGCCATCGCGTGAATCCGGTGGAGTGCCTGGCGATCCAAATATTTTCCGACTCGCGAAAGAATCAGCAAGTAACAAAGCTCATGAAGTCGGTGCAGCGACTCCGAGTACACGCGCCCGGTCTCGCCACGAAAATCATAATGAACGAGGCCCTCACCGAAATAGTCGTTTATGCGACTTCCTGAGTGGCGGTAACTCCTGCAGTTTTTCGACTTTTTACCCGGCTTTCGCGCAATAAACGACGCAAGCTCCTCGGGCGCGCGACTGCGGTGCGCCTCTATCCGGCAAAGAGGGGGCATGCCATCGGGGACTACGAAGTGAGAAAAGTCGGCAGCGAGCCGGTCCAGGAGCTCGTGATCGCGCGAGTCGACGTGAACGGAGATTTTCATGAAGTCGAGGTTCAGTGAACGCATCGACTCTTGCCCCCGCAAAGGACTGCCCCGTCTTTCATCAGAAAGCGAAGACCCTTGAGATTAGAAAAATCAGCCACAGGACTCGCCCGCAGCGCGATGATATCGGCCACGGCTCCCACGCGGATTAAACCTAGGTCATCACGGCCCAGCACGCGCGCAGCTCCCGATGTCGCTGCAACAAGAACCGCAAGTGGGGGTAGTCCCGACTCAACCCATGCGACCAGTGAATCCAACGCCTCTGCTCCACGTCCTCCGCGAGCAGAACTGGGAAAATAGTAATCCGATCCAAATGCGAGTGGAACCCCCGCTTGATGAGCACGAAGCAATCGGTCCCCCCGCAACCGGCGATACTCACCGCAGTTTCGGTAGAGTGGATCCGGGTTTGAGTTAGAAATCTTCAAACACTGCCGCGCGCTAAAATCAGTGGGTACAAAGAAAACTTTCTGCGTGGCCATTCGATTGAGAGTCTCTGTCGACACCGTGTCACCGTGTTCGATACTTGTGGCACCAGCGTCCAGAGACGCGCGCACCGAGGCGTCACTGCTCGCATGAATCGCCACCGGCAGGTGCCGCAAGTGGGCCGCGCGAACGAGACGCCTCATTAAATCGGGCGAAAGCCTTCCCGGCGAAGGATCGTTGTCCGCATAAAGCTTAATCCACTCCGCGCCGTACGATGCGGCCCGCTGAACGGCGCCCTCTGCGGTCACCGTATCTTCGGCACTCGTGGCCTCGCTCACGATTAAGTACTCGCGAGACATCACCTCAGGCGAGGCCTCTGGGTTAAATTGCCCTGGAGCGACCGCAATTCCTGGCCCTGAAAAAAATAACCGCGGACTCATTCTGGCCGCTCGAAGGGGCGCGTTTGATATTTTTCGATCCAACCCCTCTCCTGAATTTCCGAGATCGCGCAAAGAAGTGAATCCCGAGTAAAGATAGGAGCGCAGATTTCCGCGGGCGGACGACAACCTCTGCGGTTCGTTCATCCGCGCTACTCTGACAAGCTCTGAACCTAATCGCGCTCCAAATGAGCGGTCCTCAAGCAGCACGTGCGTGTGCAGATCCATCAGACCTGGGGCAACAAAACGCCCGCTGAGATCGAACGTCTTGCAGCTCTTGTCTGACGCAGATCGACTCGCGGCGACCCTCGTGATCCGGCCCTCTTCGACTCGAATAAACCGCTTGCCCTCGTTTTTGACCTGAATCCCGTCGAAATACTGGCGAACCTCGAGTAAGACGCAGGCGCCAAAAGCGGGGGTGGGAGAAAATAAAAAAGAAATGAGAGGCAGCAAAAGCGCGACCGCGGCGCGGGCGGCATGCCTCCTGTTGGACAGAGAACGCATCGTCACTTTGGATCAGAGCTTAAATCTCATTGAAAATCCAGAAGCCATTTGGTTCGCTCGGCATAATGTACGAAATGGACAACCGTGAACTCGAAGCGGTTCGCAAAGTGATCGAATCGAAACGCCTCTTTCGTTACCAGCCGGGCGATGCGGGGGAGTGCGACCTCTTTGAGCGCGAATTTTCCGCAAAAATCGGCACGACTCATTCGATCATCCTTTCTAGCGGAACCAATGCCCTTCTTGCGGGGCTGCTCGCCACGGGGATCGGCCCGGGTGACGAAGTGCTCGTACCCGCTTACACCTTTGTCGCCACCGCAGCGGCCGTGCGTCTCGCCGGCGCCGTTCCGGTGGTCGTTAACATCGACGCCACCCTGGGTATTTCTGTCGTCGACGCAAAAAATAAGATCACGCCACGAACCAAGGCCATCATTCCTGTTCACATGGATGGGCTCGCAGCCGACATGGCTGCAGTTTGTGCTTTTGCTCAAGAGTTCAACCTCGTGGTGATCGAGGACTGCGCGCAAGCAATTGGCGGAAGCTTTCGAGGTCGTCGGCTCGGCGCATGGGGAAGGGTGGGGGCCTATTCACTCAACGACAACAAAAACATCTCCTGCGGCGAAGGTGGGATCGTGGTCACATCAGACCGCGCACTTTACGAGCGGATGTTCTGCCTCCAGGATCTTTCTTCTATTTTTAACCCCTTAAAAAGGCCTGTATTTCAGGACTCCGCTCGCTTTCTTGGAATGTCGATGCGGGTGTCGGAGTTTCAGGGTGCGATCATGCGGGTCCAGCTGGAGCGCCTCGATGATATTCTTTCACGTCTGCGTGAGCGAAAGCAGATTCTCACTGAGACGCTGTCCTTGGCGCGAGGGGTTCGCCTTGTATTGGGCGCGTGCGCAGAGGGTGACTGCGCGAGCTCACTCCATCTTCGGTTCGAAGATCCGGCGGTGGCTACCGCTGTTTCTAAAAAATTGATTCAGCACGGAATCCTTGCGGCGTTTCCAACGCTTCGCCCAGCCCATGTCGCCTGGAAATGGCTTGACCTGATTCAACCGACCGAGGCGGCGTCA
>CAMBEX010000163.1 GCA_945865865.1 Bdellovibrio sp. ZAP7 | reverse complement strand
TGCGACGATCACTCCGTCGCCGCTGTCAGGAGTGGTGATCCAGTCGTTACCGACGGCGGGTCAGCCGCTCGTGACCGGTCCCACAGGAAAAGTAAGGATCCAGGCGAGCACGACAAGGGCGGGTCTTTATTCTTTTGGCGCGGCGGTGGGCAGCGTACTCATGGCCAACACGGAGTCGGTCGAATTTTTTCCGGGCCCGATTTCAACGACGCTGAGTTCGATCAAAGCGTTTCCGAAACGAATCGCAAAAGCAGGCGCGTGTCTTCAAATTCAGATTGAAGCGAAGGATGCTCAAGGAAATCCTATTCCGGATCGGGCAGTCGAACTTTTTTCTTCGCGAAACGATCCGGACCTGCCTGTGGTGGACGCCATTACTCTTTTGGGTGCGGCAGGTGCAGCCATTACTGATGCGAGTGGCAATATTGGTTTTAGTGTTTGCGGATCAGCCATCGGTAGGCCGTTTATTGTCGCCAAGATTACCGAGCCCGATCCCGGTATTCTCGGTGACACTCGAGTGATTTCGTTGCCGGACCTGGCGCTGTCGGGTGTAACAAGTTTTGATCTCACGTTTACGGCCGGCACTCCGGTGCAGCAGTATTCGCAAATTCAGGTGAGCGCGATTCCGGCCATGCCGCCCAGAGCGGATGGACTCGAAAAACTGCGCTTCAAGATCACCGCACGCGATGTCGTTCAGCAGTTAGTCGCGGGTGAGGCGGTTACTCTCACTTTTTTTGGAAAAAACTGTTCGGGCGCGTGCTCGCCACCGACGTTTTTGGTCGTTCCGCCCGCCGCCAATTTTGAAACAAACTCGGTAGGTGAGGCATTTATCGATGTCACAACCACGCTGGCAGACCAGTACGTGGTCACGGTTGACGTGGGCGGAAATGTCATTGGCAATCAAACCGTCGATTTTGTCTCCGGCCCTCCCGACACCAGCAAATCGATCGTGCAAGCGTGCAGTCAGGAAATGTCGGCGGACGGAACCGATGCGATCCTGCTCGTTTTGTTGCGCGACAAGTTTGAAAATCCCGTAGCCTCCACTCCGGTGAGTCTAGGCATCGGCGGAATATTTCCGACGGCCATCGTGGCGCCGGGACCCTCGGTTATTTCGGGGGTGGGTGGCGACGCGATATTTCGAATCAACACCACCAACATCGGCACAATGACTTTTAACGTGGATTCGATGGGAATCCCTCTTTACGCAAGCACCTCTTCGAATGTGAGGTTTAAAGCTGGCCCGGTAGATCTGCTCAAGTCTTCGCTGACCGCCACGCCGAGCATGGCAGTGGCCGATGACCTTCAAGAGATTCGGGTTTCTGCCGCGCTCAAAGACCAATACGGAAATCCGGTAGACGGTGTTGCCGTGGGTCTAGAAGGTCTCGTCAAACAGCGCAAATCAAGCGGTCCGCTCAAGATCCGTACCTTGAATGCGACGACCGCACCCAGTGTACCGTCCTTTACTTGGGCGTATGGAATTCCGGGCGCGTGGACAACCTACTGCATAGCTCAAGCAGCCGTACCCAATTTTACCTCGGGGACTCCAAAAGTTTTGGGGGACTATGGTGAGATCATGTACTCGGATGGCGCGGGCAACGCGAGCATTGCAGTTTCTTCGAATGCTACCGTCCTCCCTAAGACTACGTTCAAGGCTCTGGTGGATTCGAAGTTCGAGCTCCCTCAAAAAGCCGATCTCACGTTTACTCTCCCTCCCTCGATCACCGGTTTTATTCCGACCGAAGGCTTGCTGAATGGACTGACTCGGGTCGGCGCGAGCACACGGCAGAAAATTACGATCAGCGGAATTGGATTTCCGCCTGCGGGTGTTACGCCGGCTCCGAGTGTCACGGTCGGCGGCGTCGCGTGTCAGCCGAGCGCATGGGATTCGACGTTTATCGATTGCGAACTGGTGAGTGGCGTAGCGTCTCCGGGATTGGGTGCGGTTGTGGTTACGATCCCTGCGACGGGAGCGTCGGTGGACTCGACTGCGGTGATTCCGCCGCTCAGTGTGAGCAAGTTCAAATTTTTTGGAGAGCCTGAGATTGCCGCGATTTCTCCGAGAATGGGACCGCATATCGGCGGGACGGTACTCACTCTCACGGGAGTGCGTGATTTTGCGGGGGATGACCCGCTCACACCCCAGATGGAGCCTGCGGTCACTATCGCTGGCGTCCCTTGCCAGGTCACAAGCGTTTCTGGAAAAGGGGTGAAATGCACGACGGGAGATGCATCGCAGGCTTTAGTGATCGGACTTCGGTTTGTTACGATTACGGATCGCTTTGGGCAGACTCAGAGTTCTACTGCTGCTGAACGGTTCAAATACATCTATCCGCCGCGACTCGTGGGCGTTCGAGGACCCGCGAGTTCTGGAACTGGATCGGGTTCTGATTCAGGGAGTGGTTCCGGCACCGGCACCGGAACAGGAACAGGAACGGGTAGTGGAACGGGTTCAGACCCAAGCCAAACTCCTCCATTGCCCAAGATTTCTCGGCATGGTGGTGAGGAGATCGTCCTGCTCGGAGCAAATTTTCTGCCACTACCCGATACCGCAGTCAAAGTGGGAGATGCCGATTGCGTGATCCAGTTTATTAATTACCCAGCTCCACCCGCGGAGGGAGAGGCTTTACCCGAAGAAATTCACTGCAAGACTGAACCGGGATTGCAGCTCGGGACTGCTCAAGTCGTGATCACTTCACTGACTGCACCGCCCGCCGTGGGCTCCGGTCTGGGTTTTGACGTCACGCTAGGGATATCGGCCTACAAAGTCACGCCTGATCACGGTCCAGTGGTCGGCGGAATCAAGCTCACGATCGAAGGCGAAGAGTATGACAACGGCGCAACAGTCAGTGTTGGAGGGACGCCGTGCTCTCCGGTGAACTTTGTCAGTGATCGAAAAATTGAGTGTCCGCTGCCGGTAGGAACGACGACAGGACTTGTGCCCGTCAAAGTAACCAACCCTGACGGCGAAGTCAGCACCAAGCAGTGGGGTTTTACTTACGACGGTCCGCCTGTGCTCACCGCAATTGATCCACCGATGGGTAGGCAGGTTGGCAATTCGCTCGTCACGATCACTGGATCGGAGTTTGCGGATCCAGTCGAGGTCAAATTCGGAGGAGTAGTTTGCGGTGGCGCGACCGTGAATTCAACTCACGATCAAATCACCTGTACCACCGGGACATCTCTCGTCACGGGCCTCGTCGATGTGGTTGTCAGAAACGCGGATCAACAAGTTTCAACGCTTGCCTCCGCATATGAGTATCGCCCGGCGATTTCTCAGAGCGGCGGAGAGACGATCACGATCTACGGCAACGGTTTTTCGTCGGCAACGCCACCTATTGTCCAAATCACTAATGGAACAGAATCTCTCGAGTGCTTGCCCACAAGCGTCACAAACCTAGCCGGAACACTTCAGAGCGTGACCTGTGTTACGGAACCTGGCGCGCTCTTGGGTCAAGCTTCTGTGACCGTGAGTAGCGGAACCTACCTGTATCCCGATTTTGATGTCGCAAGAGGTGTGGCGATCATCGGCGTGTCGCCCCTTCATGGCCCGATGTTAGGCGGTGTCACCCTTACGATTTCCGGCGCAGAAATTCAGGCGAACGCATCGGTGACTCTGGGCGGAAACCCTTGTGCCGTGGTGGATTACTCAGCGGTACCGATCACGCTTCAATGCACGCTGCCCATGGTTTCGACTTTGCCGACCGCCAAGGATGACATCACGATCGTCAATCCCGATGGAGCTAGGACCACTAAACACGCGGTATTTAATTATGATCCGCCCCCCTCGGTGATTTCCGTGAACCTCGCCAAGGGGTCCTCCATTGGCGGAACGACTCTGGCTATTCAAGGAACCGACTTTGTCGGATCAAGTGTGAAAGTCGGCGGAGTTTCGTGCGGAGTCACCAGCGTATCGCCCACGTCCATCAATTGCGTCACTCAGGATTCAGCAGTGTACGGCACCCAGGTGGATATTGAAGTGACCAACTCTGACAAACAGTCAGGTGTTTTGGCTAACTCTTTTACCTACGTCGGTCCGGCAATCACGAGCGTCACGCCTGCCGAAGTCATTGACCTCGGTGGCGAAGAGATCTCGGTCATCGGCACGGGCTTCAAGAGCGTTGCCAGCGAAATCGAGGTCAAAGTGGGCGGAGTGCCATGCACCGTCAGCTCCGTGAGTCCCGTTTCGCCTTCAACCACACCGCCCTCGCAGAAAATTAAGTGTGGAACGGGTGCTTCTTCGGTGCTTGGGCGAGTCACCCTGGAGGTCACCAATCTCCCGCTGCGACAAACCGCTTTATTGATTCCGCCTGCTCTGCCTCATCCCGCGCCCCTCAGTTACGTGGCTTCTGGACCGAGCTCGACTGCTTCGTTGGTGTTGGCTTCTAACAAAAAAGCTCCTGCTGATGGATCGACCACTGTGCAGCTGATCGCGATTCCTCGTTATGGCGGCGGAGCACCGATGGGTCCTGGAATGGATATTCGGTTCTACAAGCTTTCTGAATTTGGAACTCTGGGGCAGGGCAACACACTAGGAAATCCGTCGGCAAATCCGCCGACAGGATGCACAGGATTGGGTTGTTCTGTAGTGGCCACCGATCTGGGGGATGGTTCTTACCTCGCTTATCTTCAAAGCTCGGACGCGGGCGCCATTGAGATTCGCGCCATGCTGACAGGTGGAACGTCAGAGGTTCCACTGGGCTCGCAAAATCCAGTGGTCGAATTTATCGACACTTTCACGACTGTTCCTGGGGGTACCACGATCAGCTCCGCATGGCCTGCAGCCGCTGACCGCGAAGTCTTGGTGATGAGCGGGGGAGCGACTTTCGATGCGTCGACTGAAGGTCTTACCTACGGTGACATTTACGTCAAAGGCGGCACGATCACGCATACCGCAAGCTCAGATCTCGTAATGCGCAAGCTCGACATCAAACTCACAGGCGGGTTGCGAATGATCGCCGGTGATATAGATGTGTCCGGAAAAGGCTACACGGGAGCCAACGTTGCGCCGATGCAAAAATATAGTTACGGCGAACTCGCTCCTTCGACTTTACTTGCGGGACATTCAACATCCGGAGGATCTCACGCCGGAACCGGCGGCAAAGCGGGTGCTGGAAAAACGTACGGAAATTATCGTGCACCCGCATTCGCCGGAAGCGGCGGTCTGGTGGGTAATGGCGGTGGAGTCGTGAGAATTCAGGCGGCTCAACTCTGTACTTTTGATCGCGGCACTCGCATCTTGGCCTACGGACAAAACACCGCGGCAGGTGGAAGCATCTCGCTGGTTTGCGGAGGGTTTACTTCGCTCAGTACCCAGGGCACCGGTTACGCGTCTCATCTGTACTCTGACCGCATCAGCGCCAACGGTGGCAATATCTACGGAACCTATAACTCAAATACGGGCTGGTCCGCGACGGCAGGCGCTGGCGGAGGCGGGCGCGTGGCACTGGTTTCTACCGGAGATCGCGAAACGTTTTGGGTGACTTCAAGATTCCGCAGAATTTTGCGGACTTTTCAAGTTTCAGAAATCTGATTCTCGCGCGCGGTGGACTTGGAGATTATCCGGGCAAACCGTCTGGGTCTTACAACTTCTCCGATAGCACCTACGTTGGAGGTGCAGGAACGGTGTTTTTGTCACACTCCAAGGCCCCCGACGGAATTTTGATCGTC
>CAMBEX010000162.1 GCA_945865865.1 Bdellovibrio sp. ZAP7 | reverse complement strand
CGCGATGCGAGTCTCAAGTCGATCGCCTCACGCTATGAAGTCTTAAAGAAAAGTAAATTAATCCCGACTGAAGTTCGCCCCGTCGCATTCACCGGAAATCCCGTCGGCAGCGTCGATCCAGATTTCGCTGAATGGCTTGGCTGGATTGATGCGCATGAGTCCAAAGCAGATAAAATTGCTGGCTTTCATTTCGAAGCCGCCCGCGCACTTTACACTCAAGGCTTTGTCGCAGAATCACTCGAACGTCTAACCGAATTAGCCGAGGCCAAGCCCAGCACGCCGTTTTCGCCACCGGCAGCAAGCCTAGTCCTCGATACCTTTATTTTAAATCAGGACTGGGCCAAGACCCAGGAGATCGCGCGCTCATTTCTCAAACGTCGTACGCAGTGGGAGAGCTCTTTCATTGTGAAGTTGGAAACTGCCGCAGCCGACTCCGCTTTTAAGATCACTGAAAACCTCCACCTGGCCCACGATGATGGCGCCGCGCTTAAAGGGGCCGAAAAATTCATCCGAAATTATCCCCTGAGTGCCCGGGTTCCAGATGCCCTCCTCCTGGGAGCGCATACTTCTAAAAATATCGGCGACTCAGAAAAGGCAGAAGACATGTTGAGTCGTCTGATCTCAATGTCCGGGACGACGAGCGCCCAACTCCGCCGCGCCCTTCTCTTCAGAGGGGAGCTTCGAGAGCAGAGCTACGCCCTCTTTGAAGCTTCTGCTGACTACTTGGCACTTTTTGAAGTGGACCCTGGCAAGGCCACCGAAGAAAAAGCGCACCCGATTGCCTTGCAAAGCGATCTTCTTGCACTTCGAAAAAAATCACTCCTTTTAGCCTGGATCACCGGTAACCACAGCGGGCTTGAGAAATCGATTCAAGCACGAGGCAGTGTAACTTCGAGAATCTGCGGCGACGGACTTCAGTCCGAGTGCGAACGGTACCGCGCACTTCTGGCACTGAACTCCGCAGAGACCGCCAAGACACAGTCGGCCTACGCTTTTGATGAGGCAAGAAAATCTACGGGAGTGGTCCGAACGCTTTGGGCAGCGGTGGCACTTGAGAACTCGAAGCATCTCGCATTTCGCGACCGAAACCTTTCTGTCAAGATGCTTGCTGGCGGCTGGCATGAACTCGACCCTTTGATTCAGTTTGCGCTCGTCCCGCGCATACAACACTCGATCACCCACGCGTTCGCACTCAATCGCGCAGCCCTTAAAGAGGTGGCGCCACTCAAAGCACATGAGCGCTGGATTGGCCGTCGAATCGAAGTCATTCGCGAAATAGAAAATGCGGCGAGCCCCGCACTTCAACTTCCGTGGGCGGCCTTGCAGGTTTCTTTGCTGAGTGAGATCTCCGGAGTTTATCTCGACTTGACTCGTGAACTCGAATCACTTGGGCTGCCCCGTGAGCTGAACGAAGAAGAACGCTTAGTAATGGCAAGTGAGATCAAAAAGCTGACCCGCCCGCTCGAAGAAAAGGGTCTTGCTCTACTGTCCAAATCTTTCGAGTTGGCGTCTCGGACAGCGGTGGATGAAGCAACATTTCTCTCGGTCAGCGAGAAATTTACGACGGCAAATCCATCGCAAGCCAGAGCTCGCCAATCCGTCCAAATTCCAGCTACTGCAATGGACCTGGATCTGAAATTCATTGAAGCGATCACGGGCGAAAAAGCATGGGACTTGAAGCCTCGTTGGGCTCGCGCAGTTGAGGCTCGTCAATTCGCTCTGGCGGCGTTTTACCTCCAGGTAGCCAGAGAAAAAAAATCACTCTCTGCGCAGACCCTGGGCTTGACCCAAGCGATTTTACTCACGCAGGTTGGTGCAAGAGCTGAGGCGCTAGCTACGCTCGAAAACGCACTGCCTGATTTTGAACCCAAGGTTCGAGTGCGAGTGAGACTGCTGCTGCTTTCGAACTATACAAAGTCACTGGCAAAAGAAAAAGCGGCTCAAATCCTCGGCGATCTTTTAAATGATTACCGAGCCGAACCCGCTTTGACCTCGACTGCAGGCTTTTCACCCAAAGTCGGCGCCGATTCTGGCGACACAGCTTTTTCAAGACGATTGGACTGATTGGCTTTGTCCAAATTAGATGGGGCGTTTAATTTTTTAAGTTCCTCTTGAAGGATCGTTGGATCCAGAGCCGTGGTAATTTTCTTAATTCCAAAAGTTTCAGTGTGAAGAATCATTTTATTAAACGGCTGGCGATTGCCCTCAAGCGCCACCCAACGTCCGCCCTCTCGCACCACTTCGATACTGGTGTTGGCGCGAACATTTTTTCCTACAACATTGTAGGTATGGAGGTAGTCGAGTTCGATTCTTCCTCCGTCTTTTCCGGTAAATCCAAGGTCACCCCGGACTCGAACCGCGTCTTTAGGATCATTCATAAGGACGGTACCCTGAATGAGTTGCCTGACGTCAATTCGCCGTGAAGGCTGATTTGGAACATCTAAGATCAGTGCAGTCATGTCGCCCTGACTACCGGTAACGACTCGGATGGTGGCGGGAGGATCCTTGGGTTTGTCCGAACGAGCCGCAATTAATAGAAAGTTAGAGGACTCTCCGTGCTTGATCGCAGGTGCCCGATAAATAGGCGCTGCATTTGCCAAGGTGCTTCCAACAATAAGAAGTGCTGAGATTCCAAAATTAATTTTTTTCATAGTGCCTCTCCCATTTCTCTCAGTCCTTGTGAATCGCAAGGCTTATGCCGCCGCCAACCATAAAAATCTGTGCAATTTCAGGCACCCCGGTGGAGCTGCGCGGGCCTAATTGTCTAAGACTTGAACACCTGAGAATTTTCTCATCAGGTCGTCCGAAACTCATCTCTTTTGGCGACCGTAGATGTGCACCTTGGGTCACCCCTGTAAGGGTATGATTTCAAAGGAGAATGCTGAGCCGATTTTAAGTGTTTGACTAATTTAATACTGTTCATTAGTCTTAACTTATGTCGAAGCCGTCGGATCCCACCTCCGCTCGCTACTACCGACTCTCCCTGATGAGAGTCGCCCTGGGCGCGGCATTGGCCGCAACATTTTCGCTGATTCTAGGAGTGGTCAATTTAGGAACCACATCTTTAGCAAAGGCCTCTGAGAGTCCTTTAAGCTCCAAGCGCGAGAGGGTGATCGACTTTGAAGATGACCTCGTGGAGGGACTGAACAAGCGTCCGCTGGATTCTCTCAATCAGATCTCCGAGCGCGATCGAGGTCGCCGAAAAAGACATCTCTATAGAAAACGCGCGGGCTTTCGCTCCGAAACCGCAGTGACGATCAGTGACCTGAAGCACCTCTCCGGAGGAGCGTCGCGATGAACCGCTCCGTTCTCGTCACAACCACCATCGATCATGATTCGGGTAGCGATTCCCACACTCGCATCTGGGACGGAAAAGAGCCGCTCCCGATCGGATCGCCATTGCGCTGGGTTTTAGAGCGCGTCTCCGATGGAGTTCGTCTACGCAATCTCACCGGCCAACCTCATCTGCTGTGCACCGACTCGACGAAAATAATTTTAAGTGCCAGCATTCAAAGTGGAGTCAGTCTTTCACTCACTCCTGAGTTCGCACTCAGGATCAGCGCGGTTACAGTGCGCCCCAAAACAGCACTCCCTACCTCAGAATGCACGAGAGCACGGGATCCCGGGACCCAGCTTTTCAAACGATCGCTCCAGGCTACATGCGCAACACTGCTGATCGCCCTGACCTTGAGCGGACTCTGGCCGAAAGAAGAAAACCTAGATCTGCCTTTGATCCCGCCCCAATTTGCCAAGATTGTCTTATCTCGCACCCACAAGTCCAAAACTGCCAGCAACTCCGCTCCTGCTGTAAACTCTGCAACCCAAGCGTCCGAACAAAGCAAAAAAATGGCGCAGGCGCTGCGCAACCAGGCACTTCGCGGAGCGATCAAGGGTTTACTCAAGGGCGGGATCACAAAACTGCTCGCACAGTCTGATTTTGCCACTGGAAGTCGCGCCGCCACCGGTGCCAAGATTTTTGACACAAAATCAGGATCTTTGCGGTCAGTTGAAGGAATTTCCAGAAAAATGGGACGACAAACCACACAAATCTCCGCGCTCGGCGGGGCTCCCGGAGCCAAAAACTCCGTCGGATATTCACAAGGGATTCATGCATCCGTCTTGGGGCAAGGGCGCTCACACATCGCTATGGATACTGGCGCGTCCCAAGTCGAAGAGGGACTCACCAAAGATGAGGTGGGTGAAGTCATTCACCGACACATCAGCGAAGTTCGATACTGCTACGAATCCGCAATCGTTCGTCAGTCCGATACCGAGGGCAAACTCGTGATCGGCTTTACAATCGCCGGCAGCGGCCGCGTAAAAACCACGGCCGTCCACACCTCAACTCTTCCGGACCCGCGTCTGGACGATTGCATCCTCAGGCGACTGGTGACCTGGAAATTTCCAGAACCCAAGGGCGGAGTCGAGGTCGCCGTCAGTTATCCTTTTCTCTTCAAAACACTTGGGAGGTAATGCTTGGAAGTAACCCCACTGAAAAATCTGGAGAAAAACAAAAACCTAAACTGGGATGGATTTTTTTCTGGCGCGCTCTTTATTTTGATTCCGATCTGGCTGATCACGCTCATCTCGATCACTTTCACAGCCAATGCCGCCGAGCCCACCTCTAACGAATCGCCTGAAGAAGTCAGCGTCGAGAAGATCAAAGAAAAGTACTGGGCCAGGGGCGAGGAGTCCGAGCTCGGTGTCGTCCAAAACCGCACCTATTCAAAAGAAAGAAAACTCGAAGCCAGCCTGATCGGCGGAATGATCACGACTGATCCGTTCCTAACTGTCAAAACCGTCGGCGCATCGATCGGTTTTCACCTGAGTGAATATCTCTCCGTGCACGCGCTGGGGTGGAAGAACTACGTGAGTGCCTCAAGTGCACTCGACATCCTGCGTTCCGGTGGAAAAGAGGCCAACACCAACCCGCCGCGCGCCTATCTGGGCGCCGAAGGTCTCGCCAGCGTTTTGTACGGAAAACTGAGCCTCATGGGTCAAAAAATAATCTACTACGATCTGCATTTTTCAGGTGGCATTGGCGTCACGGATACCGAGAACGGCCGCACCCTTTCGCCGAGCGTAGGTATCGGACAAAACATTTACATCAACAAGCGCACATCCATCCGATTTGATTACAGGCTCTTGGCCTATCGCGAGACGCTTCTTGAAAAGGAGATCACCGCACTTCTCGGACAGCCCGTTGGGCAAAGAACCAACTTTAGCAACAGCATCACTTTGGCGGTGACCTTTCTCTTGGATCCGTTCGCGAGCCCTGCGGCAAAAACCGAAACCAGTCCTGAAAGAGCCTCCCCACCCTCCAAGCCCAAAGGGGCGGCCCCATGAACACGACCTCCGTGATCGGCGCAATGATGTTGCAGCTGACTGCATCTGCCATGTTTGTAACACCGGCCCATGCTACGTCGGAAAAACAACACAGTTCTGCGGCGGGCGCATGTACGGACCATGAAACCTGGGTCCTGCCTCACGCGCTTTCACCGTATTGGAGAGCGGATGCGGCGGGTTTTTACTCCCCACTCTCCAGCCTTCCCGCTCCCGCTCGGATCTTTTCTGAAGCGCTCACTCTGAAAAAAATTTCAAATAGCCCCGAAGTCAGTCTCTTCGCTGAATACTGGATATCTCGCGCCCTCTATCAAGCCGGAC
>CAMBEX010000161.1 GCA_945865865.1 Bdellovibrio sp. ZAP7 | reverse complement strand
CTTCTGGCTCCGTATGTTCGCGGAGGCAAAATCGGCCTTTTCGGCGGCGCAGGGGTCGGCAAAACGGTTTTGATCATGGAACTCATTAACAACATTGCCACTCAACACGGCGGATACTCGGTATTCGCCGGCGTGGGAGAGCGCACCCGCGAAGGCAATGACTTGTGGATGGAGATGAAGGAATCCGGAGTTCTTGCCAAAACATCACTTGTTTACGGACAGATGAACGAGCCACCCGGCGCCCGAGCTCGCGTTGCTCTGTCGGCACTTACGATTGCCGAGTATTTCCGCGACGAGGAAAACCAGGACGTCTTGTTGTTCATCGACAACATTTTTCGATTCACGCAGGCGGGCTCAGAAGTTTCCGCGCTGCTTGGCCGCATTCCTTCTGCCGTCGGTTATCAGCCGACGTTGGCAACGGAAATGGGCGAGCTGCAGGAACGGATTACCTCGACGAGCAAAGGGTCGATCACCTCGATTCAGGCGATTTATGTTCCCGCCGACGATTATACAGATCCGGCGCCAGCCACCACTTTCGCGCATCTGGACGCCACCACTAACTTGTCGCGCCAGATTGCGGAACTTGGGATTTACCCCGCAGTGGATCCGCTGGCTTCTACTTCGCGAATCCTGGATCCGCGAATTGTCGGTGATGATCACTACAAGGTCGCACGAATGGTCCAGACGGTCCTTCAGCGGTACAAGGACCTTCAAGACATTATCGCGATTCTTGGAATGGACGAGCTCTCGGAAGAAGACAAGCTCACCGTGTCTCGCGCGCGCAAGATTCAGCGCTTTCTTTCGCAGCCTTTCTTTGTTGCCGAGCAGTTCACAGGCATCAAAGGAAAGTTCGTCAAGATCGAAGACACGATCAGCGGCTTCCGCGAGATTGCAGAAGGCAAACATGATGATCTTCCTGAGCAGGCTTTCTATCTGGTCGGGACGATTGATGAGGCGATCGAAAAGGCAAAGGGCCTGATCTAAACCATATGCTAACCCTCAGTATTTATTCTCCAGAGAGAACGGTGTTGGACCGACAATCGATCGAGGAAGCCACCCTTCCTGGCAGTGAAGGGCAAATCCAGATCTTGGCGGGCCATGCAGGCATGATCGGATCGCTTGAGTTAGGGGAGTTTTCCTTTAAATCGACTCAAGGGGAGCGCACCTACGGTGTCGTCTCCTCGGGGTACTTTGAGGTGCTCGAGGGCCAGGTGAATGTAATGGCCGAGACCATCGAGCTCAAGGGCGAGATTGATGCCGCGAGGGCACGTCAGGCGCAAACCAATGCCGAGAATACACTGCGAGGCGCGGAACTTGACGAGCAGATGTTCAAAAAGTATCAGCTCAAGCTCCAGAGGTCGTTGATTCGGCAGCAGGTCGCCGGAAAAGAACACGGGCAAAGCACCTAGGCAAAATGCGCCGCTTGATTGTCTGCGCACCAAAGGATATTTTATTACGGTAGTACAGTAGCCCCAGGATGGGGAGCTGTCAGACAGGGCGTGTCTACGCTTTTATGCGTAAGACGCCGCGTTTGGCGTTTTTCTCCGGATTTTCCGGAAAAGCGTGCTGTAGGCATGAGTTTGTGCCTATCCACAGGCCGGGTATTTGGCCAGAACGCAGTGAGTAAGCATAGGAGCACTGGAAGCTTCGTGTTTCGTTCCCTCAGCAGTTCACATCTTAATGCCTCTTTGCTGCGGACTCCGATGGCGGGAATTGCCACGGCCGGCGCGGGCTTTTTGTTTTTGGCCCTGGGCGCACTGAATGCCCAATTTTCGCCAAGCAACGCAGTTGAGGTGAGTTTTGGGCCTGTAGGCTGGTGGACAGACACGCGCCTTGCTTTGAGCTCGGAGGTCGAGCCGGAACAGCTGACTGGGATAACTGCCGCACGGGTTGCGACTAAGCCCATGATTTTTGAGAGCGCCACTCGGAAGCTTAGTCCTGTTATGAGTGCGAGCCGCGCTCCATTACAAACGATTTTTAAAGGGGCCCACCCAACGAGAGCGGCAAGCACCAGAGTGACTGCGACTCCCGCCGAAGCCACTGCCGCTGAGGTATCCGCCCTTGGACGCCTCTACAGCGGGATCCATCAGAACTTTTATTTGGCGTTGAATATTCAAGACACCACAATAACGGTGACTGATCAGGTGACTACTCGGACGGCCCAGGCGAACGTCAGACCCAAGAAAGCTGTCGTGGCGCTTGCGAAGCCGAAGGCGGCCCGAGCAACGAGCAAGGCGCCGACAATTGTTCCTGTAACAGCAGTGGCAAGCGCGGGCGTACAGCAGAATATGCGTCCGAGGCAGATCCTAGTAGACCGACTGACAGAGTCGCGTGCTGCACCGATTACGAAAGCAGTTGTGGTTAATCGAGGAGCTCAGCGCCCCTCAGTTCCATTGGCTGTTCCGAGGGGTCTTGTGGCGGAAGGGGCCGAGCCAACCGAGTCGGCGAGCGCTCAGCTCGTTTCACAGGAAGGCCCGACTGCCCCGGTTTTGGCTAAGCGCGAACTCTCAAGGGGGCCTTCGCCCACAAACACTGCGCCTGACTACTCAGTAAATCCGCCACCCTCAGTCCAAAAACAGAGCACGACGAGCTTGCCCACTGCGGCCTCAGGAGTTGACTACTCATTGGCTAGTCAAAAAACGCAGGCGCTCACGCCAGATGCGCAAACGGTTCTTCCAGTAGAGGCCTTTGCCTGGAGTGTGACCATTAACGGTGCGATTAAAAAAGTTCTGAGCTTCGAGGGCGCGCGATCAAAATCTCAACACCTGGGTCCAGCACGGGTGGAATGGGCAGCGTTTTCGGCTCCGGGCTACAGACCCACCCTCACACAGGGATCGGTCCAGGCACCGCCACTCCTTTCAGAAAACAGTGTGCTCACTCTTGCGGCGGCTTCGCGCGTGGTTGCGCAAACCGATATGGGATTGGTATTTGGAAAAGTACCCTCCGGATATTCTCTGCGAATTTCAGGAAGGGCCGAATCGCCGATTTATCTTTCAGATACGGGAGTCTCAGTGGCGGCGGACTCGGCCGCGGAGAAATATTTTCTTTTTTTGAATGTCGCCCCCGGAGCACAACTTCTCTATCTGGATGCGGGCCACGGCCAAACATCAAACAGCACGCGCGGCCCTTTAAGCGCAGCTATTGCGGTGCCCGTGTTGGCCGGGACGTCATCGTTTATTGCGCTTGAGCGACCCGTTCAAACCGAGATTCATGGAACAGTCTTCGACGCTAGTTCTGGAACCCCGAGCCCACTTCGAGGAGTTCAGGTGCGAGTGCTGGGACAGTCTGCAGCGACAGCGCTCACCGGAGCCCGCGGCACTTTTAGAATTTCGGGAGCTTGGATCCTCCAGGGGCACCCCCTCTACCTCGAAACTGAAGCAAAAGAAGGTTTCACTCACCGCTATAAGATGACTCCCTCTCAGGGACAGCCCCTGAGTCTCTTTAGAATGAGCCAAAGCCAGATCCGTGGCTGGACAGACCAACTCGAAGGCGGGTTGAGTACTCTCAGCGGAATGGTGATCGGTGCTGTATCCAGCGAGATCATTCAGAGTGCGAGCGGAGAAATTCAGGTTTCGATACGGTCCTCTCAGGGGTCCTCTGCGATTAATCCCGAGGCTTATGCCCTCGACGCCTCCGATGGACTTCAGGACTCAGGGAGTCTTACTAAAACGCAAACCAGATTTATTGGAGTCCAAGTGCCTGAAGGCCCCACGGTGATCGCGCTCAAAAATCGCGACAAGCAAACAGTGTGGTCAGACCTCGTTGTCGCATCTCCAGGCGTTGTCAACGTCGTTGGTCCGTAGTAAGAGCGGCGGAAAATAATTTTTTTTTAAAGCCAGTTAAGTGCGACGAGAGGAAGCTTTTCGCGGGGACTTCGCCCAGAGCCCAGCAAAATCATCCTGGTTTCCGGGAAGAGCAAACCAGAAGCCTTTTGGAAGGCGGCGGTTCAACAGCCGAACATCAGGGTTGTACTCCTGAAAGTCGCGCAATGAAATTCCTTGGGCCATCATCATCTCGAGCGGAGTTTGTTCCCGCGTGTTCTGAACAAACGTGATCGGCCTCACATCAAGCGGCGCCGCGCCTCCGTAAAGTCGATCGCGGTAGGACTCTGCATGCAGCATCGCCAAAAACTCAGCAAAATAGCTGCGACTTGCGTAGCCGAGGTTGATTTTTTTGTCCGCAAGCTTGGGACAACCCGAAAAAATACGCCAAAGATTTTTGTCGTTGGCGCCACGCCCCTCGGCGCGTCGGAGCTTTCCGTGACCGTGATTGTAAGCGCTAATGGCCAGCGGCCATGACTTAAGCATGCGGTAGTTGCGCTTAAGAAGTTTGGCTGCGGCAACGGTGGACTTAAGTGGCGAAAGCCGCTCATCAATGGACGAACGGGGATCGATCATCATGTATTCGCGAGCGGATGTCGGAATGAACTGCCAAACTCCGGCGGCTCCAGCAGTAGAGACTGCGCGCAAATTAAACGAGCTCTCCACCAAGGTAATTCGCAGGAGTTCTCTTGGAACGGCGAGCTGGTCAAAGATGGATTCCATCTTGGGCATGAATGGATCAGAAGCCAAAATTCCACGAATCACCTGATCGCGCTGGCCGGTCTGCACACGCACCGTGCTCCCAAGCTCCTTGAAAGAGTGGCGATGCTGAAGTCCGCGCGTGGCGTCCACGACGATCTGCTCTTCGCGAGTAAGGTTTTTCTTGCGAGGATTTTTGGACAGAACTGAAAACGCGGTACGGTAAAGTGCGAGTGCCTTCTCGGTTTTCCTTTTGGAAAGGATCTCATAGACGATCGCATTTCGGGAGGTGCGCGCGAGCTCCCGAAAGTCCAGGGCTTCGTAAACAATCTCGGGATGATTGCGATCATAGATCAAGGCCTGTTGTGAGGAATAAACGCCGTAGATCTTGAGCCAGAAAAAAACAGAGGCTTCCATTCCGACAGGAACACGAAATTCGGGAAGAATGCGGCCGTCCTCGTCTTTGAGCACTCCCGCTAATTCACTCTCGCCAAAAGGAGTGTCATGAAGATTTTTTGGGGTGGCAAGCAGCGCCTGAAGCGCGGACTTCAAATCGGGCGGCGATTGTTCCTCCCATCCTAGCGGTCGGTCCGAGGCGGCGTGTGAGACCGCACTCAGAGTCAGAGCGAAAACGAAAATAGAGCGCGCCAGGTATTTGAAAAGGAAAGCCATCAGGCAACTATCAGCAAAACCTCTGCCGTGAAACGGCCCCGATTTTGTTGGAGTTTTAAGCGTAAACGAGGCTGGAACTGTCCAAGAGTTAGACACCCGCCACAACGGCAACCGGAGCACGGAAGTGGTTTACTTCTGCCGGCGGTGCTAATGCTCACGAACATGAGTCAACCACAAGAAACGCTTAATTTTGATGCCGCTCTGGCGGCACTTCAACAGACCGTGAAAAAGCTCGAGAGCGGGGAGATGAATCTCGAGGACTCTCTGAAGTCTTTTGAGGAGGGGATACGTCTCACGCGGTCCTGCCAACAGCACCTGACAGCAGCCGAACAAAAAATCGAGATCCTAATTAAGGGGGGCGACGCGGATCAAAAACCCGAGCTGCAGCCCTTCAACCCCGCAAAGCCGTGAAGAAGCGGATCGACCTCATTCTTGTCGAAAGGGGGCTTGCCCCCTCGCGAGAGCGCGCGCAGGCATGGATTCTCGCCGGAAAAGTTTTGGTCAAAGATATTCCTGTCACCAAGGCGGGA
>CAMBEX010000160.1 GCA_945865865.1 Bdellovibrio sp. ZAP7 | reverse complement strand
AACCTTGCGCTGGGCGTTTTCGATGGCCTTGTTGATCCAGCGATGCTCGATCGGAAGGTCTTCTTCCATGAAGCGCGCGATATTGACGCCTCCGAACATGCGCATCAAATCGTCATCTAGTGAGAGGTAAAAACGGCTGCCTCCCGGGTCGCCCTGACGGCCGGCACGACCACGAAGCTGGTTGTCGATGCGGCGGGACTCATGTCTTTCGGTCCCCAAGATAAAAAGTCCGCCTAGTTTCTTGACCTCTTCGCGCTCACCCTCGCAAATTTGCTTGAGACTCTCGAAAGTTTCCTCGTACTTTTTATGGTGTTCGGTTCTCTCTTCATCGGTCCAGTCGGATTTGACGGGGCCTACCTGCGCACGCGCGAGTTTTTCGGCGTCGCCACCCAGCAAAATGTCAGTTCCGCGGCCTGCCATGTTGGTCGCAATCGTGATGGAGCCTTTGCGTCCGGCTTGCGCGATCACTTCGGCTTCGCGCTCGTGCTGTTTGGCGTTCAGGACGTTGTGGGTGATGCCTTCTTTCGAAAGAAGTGCTGAGAGGCGTTCTGATTTTTCAACCGAGACCGTACCCACGAGCACGGGTTGTCCTCGGGATTTCTTTTCCCGAAGGTCCTCGAGAATGGACTTAAATTTTCCTGCCTCGGATTTATAGATCAGGTCTGCTTCGTCAAGACGGATCATCGGGCGATTGGTGGGCGCGACAGTGACGTCGAGTTTGTAGATCTGCTTGAATTCGGTAGCCTCGGTGTCGGCAGTACCGGTCATGCCGCCGAGTTTCTTGTACATACGAAAATAGTTTTGAAACGTGATCGTCGCAAGCGTCTGGTTTTCGTTTTGAATCTCGACGCCTTCTTTGGCTTCGATCGCCTGATGAAGGCCGTCGGACCAGCGGCGTCCCGGCATGAGGCGACCGGTAAACTCATCGACGATCATGACCTCGCCATCGCGAATCACGTAATCCACGTCGCGATGAAAGAGTACATGGGCACGAAGGCCTTGGTTTACGTGATGCAAAAGTTCGATGTGCGCGGGATCGTAAAGATTGGCAAGTCCGAGGCGCTTTTCCATCTTTTCGACACCCGCTTCGGTGAGTGATGCCGTCTTGGATTTTTCGTCGACCGTGTAGTCGATGTCTTTGGTGACGCCGCCGTCCGACAGGATTTGGCGATCAATCTTTTGGTAGAGGTCCGTCGTTTCATCCGTTGGGCCGCTGATGATCAGCGGAGTTCGAGCTTCGTCGATCAAGATGGAATCGACTTCGTCCACGATCGCAAAGTGAAGCTCGCGCTGGACGTAGTCTTCGAGGCGAAACTTCATATTGTCGCGAAGGTAATCAAATCCAAACTCGTTGTTGGTTCCGTAGGTGATGTCGCAGCCGTAGTTTTGTTTTCGTTGCTGATCGGTCAGACCATGTACGATGACGCCGGTTGAGAGGCCGAGAAAGCGATGAACCTGGCCCATCCAGCTTGAGTCACGACGAGCGAGGTAGTCGTTGACCGTGATGACGTGAACGCCTTTTCCTTCGAGCGCGTTCAGATAAGCCGGAAGCGTTGCGACCAGGGTTTTTCCTTCGCCAGTACGCATTTCCGCGATTCTTCCGCGATGAAGTGTGATTCCACCGATCATCTGGACGTCGTAATGGCGTTGACCGATCACGCGCCATGCGGCCTCACGAACCACGGCAAACGCTTCAGGCAAAATGGAATCCACAGTCGCGCCGGCTGCTAGGCGTTGTCTGAACTCGGCAGTCTTGGCTTGCAGTTGTGAGTCACTCAGAGGCTTGATCGTGGCCTCGAGCCGACTGATCTGATCGACGAGAGGGCGGATGGACTTGAGCTCGCGGTCGTTTTGAGTGCCAAATATTTTTCGTGCGACGTTCTGAAGTAGCATAGTGTTTTTATTGGGGAAGAAACTTTTAGACACCCTAACGGACAGAGTTCGCGGTGTCACGCCAAAAGCCATGAGTAAGGGGTGCTCAGGACTCAGTTTTCGAGAATGTAGGACAGGGGATTTACGGGAGTTCCGTTGACTCGAACTTCGTAGTGAAGATGGGGCCCCGTGCTGCGGCCGCTGTTGCCGAGCTGTGCAATAGAATCTCCGCGTCGAACGCGCTGGCCGGACTTAACCATGATTTTTCGATTGTGGGCGTACCAGGTTTCAAGACCGTAACCGTGATCAATGATGACGGTCTGGCCGTAACCGGCTCGCACGTTCGCAAAACTCACGGTACCATCAGCGGTCGCATGAATCGGGGTGCCCGGGTGATTGGCGATGTCGAGTCCTTCATGCATTTTTTCCTGACCACCGAAAGGAGAGCGACGTAGACCAATGCCGGAGGTAAAATAGCCAATTGCAGGCCGCCGCGTCGGAAGAGCCGCCAAAAACGCCTTCTGGTCTGCGAGCAGCTCGTACTGGTCCTGGAGAATAGTTTCAAGCTGCAGCGCATCGTCGCTGGCTTGGCTTAAGCGGCGGTCTAGGATTTCAAACTCGCGTCGAAGCAAAATGTCCTCTGGGCTTGGGGGAGAGTGAGAGTCCTCGCTGCCCGATGTCGGTTGGACTGCGCTTGCCTGAGCAACTTGACCGATGTTGGATGCCGCTTCTGGAATGTTATTATTGAGTGTTTGGAGTCCACCGCGATCCTGGATATTCGTGATGACTTTGAGCCGCGTGCTGAAGGTTTTGACCCGGTCCATCGTCCGCTCCAGGGTGCTCATCTTGTTTTCAAAAACCTGAGCTTGTTGCCGGAGTTTTCGGTTTTCAATCTTGAGATCCCTGTTTTCGGAGATTTGGCTCATGACGTACCAGTAGTCGAGAGCCATGACGACCGTGAGGGTTCCCAACAGGAGTCCGCCGATGGTCGCGCCGCGAACGATCCAGCTGGGCACGATGAATTTTCGGACCTGCGAAGTTTTTTCCGGGACGATCATGATGGTATAAAATCGGTTGGATTTACTCATGCGAAATTTCCGTTGTTTTCGTTCCCGCTCCGGATCTGAATCAAGACCGCGGTGATGTTGTCATCACCTCCGTTTTCGTTGGCTGCGGCGATCAGCGCCTGCGAAGTGAGTTCAAGACGGTCGGATTCTTTGGAGTCAAAAAATTCTTTTTGGACGATCTCCATTATTTTTCGATCCTCGATCATCCCCGAGAGTCCGTCCGAACAGAGCATAAAGAGATCTCCGGGTTGGACAGCCATTTCGTACACATCCACGTTGACGTGGGGTTCGAAACCTACCGAGCGCGTGATGACGTTTTTCATCGAGTCGGTGCGTAGACCTTCGCGCGTGATCAGACCGGCTCGTAATTTCTCCTGAACGAGCGAATGGTCACGGGTCAGTTGCCAGATCGCGCCCGGACGAAAAAAATAGCAGCGACTGTCGCCTACATGGCCGATCGTAAGGGTAAAGGGCGTGCTGGGGTCCTTGTCTTCAGTGAACAGGAGTGCCGTCGCGGTGGTGCCCATTCCCTTGAGAGAGGACTCTTTTTGCGAACGTTTGAAAATCTGGTCATGAGCATTTTCGATGGCATCAATAATGGCTACAGCCGGATGCCATTTTTTTGATCTGCGTGCGTCGCGAACCACTTTTGGTACAACGTCGGCCAGCATCTGGCTTGCAGTTTCACCGCCCTGATGGCCTCCCATTCCGTCTGCGACTAGAAAAAGTCCGAGTTCAGGAACGGATGCTCCGTTGTCTTGATTTTTTTGCCGCTTTCGCCCGATGTCGGTCAGCAGCGTGGAATGAAATTGCAAGGGGGCTCGATTTCCTCTCGCTGAAAAAATTAGGATCATTAAAGACTTGCTCTCAGTATCCGTGATTTGATCTGAAATTTCCAATAGCGCCTGTATGAAACGGCAGGAAACCGAGGTCCGTGAGGCCGTCAAAAGGGTGACACGGTTTTTGTTGGAAGGATGCCCGCTCCAATGGGGCAGGGCGATTTAGATGAGCCGGTTGGAGATTTGTATGGGACAGGGTTGGGTATTCAAAATCCTTTTTTAAGTTCCAGGGCCTACGCCGCTTTACAGGTTCGCCAAAAAACAGGTAAAATTAATGATGTAGCAGTGGCTGAAGGATTCAGCGTTCAATCGTGAGTTAAGGCAGAGTTACGGAGGACATCAAATGGGAACCACGTCAAGCGGCGGTCAGGATTGGATCAAAATTCTCGGTGACCAGAAAACCATCCGGGATTTTCGAAATTATCATTGGGAAGGCACGTTTTTCGAGTACCTCGACCTAGTGAAGCAAGATCCGCGAATCACGCGAAATGCGTTTCAACGCATGTACGAAATGATTCTGTCCTGGGGCACCACGTCCTACGTCGAGTACAAAAAAAATATCGTCCGTTACAAATTTTTCGACGATCCGATCGACGGAGGAAAAGACGCGGTTTTCGGACTGGATGTTCCGATCATGAAGCTGGTGCACTTTTTCAAATCCGCTGCCTTCGGTTACGGCACCGAAAAACGTGTCCTGCTTTTACACGGTCCTGTGGGCTCGGCCAAATCAACGATTGCGCGCTTGCTGAAAAAGGGAGTCGAGCAATACTCCCGCACAGACGATGGAGCACTCTATACGTTTAAGTGGGTGGATCCGCGCGGCGAATTTCCTGAAATTCTTGGCAATCAAAAAGAGCTGCGTTCACCGATGCATGAGGAGCCGCTCAAGCTGGTTCCCGAGGAACTGAGGGCAAAGCTTCTCGAGGATCTCAACAAGAACAACAAGACGGAATACCGCGTCCATGCCACAGGGGACGTGGATCCTGCCAGTCGCTTCGTGTTTCGCGAGTTCATGAAGCGTTATCAAGGGGACTGGGTCAAGGTCGTCGAAAATCACGTGCTCGTGCAGCGTCTGATTCTTTCTGAAAAAGACCGAGTGGGTATTGGTACGTTTCAGCCGAAAGACGAAAAAAACCAGGACTCCACTGAGCTGACCGGCGATATCAATTATCGAAAAATCGCGGAGTATGGTTCGGACTCGGATCCGAGGGCTTTTAACTTTGATGGTGAATTCAATATCGCTAATCGCGGCGTAGTTGAGTTTGTTGAAATGCTCAAGCTGGACGTGGCGTTTTTGTACGATCTCCTGGGCGCCTCACAAGAGCATAAGGTCAAGCCCAAGAAGTTTCCGCAAACGGATATTGATGAGGTGATCATCGGCCACACCAATGAGCCGGAGTTTCGTAAGTTGCAGAACAATGAGTTCATGGAAGCGTTACGTGACCGTACGGTCAAGATCGATGTTCCGTACATCACCAAACTCAAGCAAGAGACCAAGATTTACGAAAAAGATTTCAACGAGCACAAGATCAAGGGAAAGCATATTGCCCCTCATACTGTCGAAGTAGCGGCGATGTGGGCAATTTTGACGCGTCTTGAGCAACCTAAAAAGGCAAACCTCTCGCTGCTGCAAAAACTTAAACTCTATGACGGAAAGACTCTGACTGGTTACACCGAGGACAACGTCAAGGAGCTGCGAAAAGAGTCCGTTCGCGAGGGGCTGGACGGGATCAGTCCTCGTTACGTGCAAGACAAGATCTCCAATGCCTTGGTCAGTGACAAGGGTGGGGATTTTGCCTGCGTCAATCCATTCATGGTGATGAACGAGCTCGATGGTGGGCTGAAGCATCATGCGTTGATCGCAAGCGATGAGCGAAGGCGCGAATATCGTGAACTTCTTGCGATCGTTAAGCAGGAGTACGAGGACATCGTTAAAAACGAGGTCCAGCGCGCGATATCGGCGGACGAGGACGCCATCGCAAAACTCTGCTCCAACTATATCGACAACGTGAAAGCCTACACTCAGCGTGAGAAGGTTAGAAACAAGTATACCGGGC
>CAMBEX010000159.1 GCA_945865865.1 Bdellovibrio sp. ZAP7 | reverse complement strand
GTCACATAAGGCTAACCGTTGGTAACCCATGAGGCCACCCCTTCCGACTTGCTAGGTCATGAAGGAGAGACCCTGGGCCAACGGTTGGCTCAGTTCAATCTTTTCCAGGGTGTTGCGTTAGCCGGTGCAAATTCACCGCCCGACTATTTCCACTCCGTCAAACGGCAGTCACGCCATGCCTCAAAATTCGGGCGGGCCGTCTCGTCGTTTGTGCCAGCCATCGAAATAAAAATCCGAGGCGGCGTGGACATCTCGACCACCATTCTCTGAGAAGCACCCGAATGCTGGCGCCACACGCCTGTGGACCCATCAAAATCGGCCGACCCCGGGTTGACCGAATGTTCGTCTCCGGGCGTGGATACCCACTCCCGATCGCTCGCGCGCGTCAACGGGCGCGGTACAGAAGTGCCCGGAAAAGGCGCAAAATGTCGCTCTCCCCACGCACGAAAAGGTTCTCCCAAACTCAACAACTGATTGTACGCCGTAACCAAGGCATCTAAAATTTCTTGATCCGCCGATCGCGGTGCAGCCTCCAGGGAGTCAAGTTTTGCGTTCAACCATTCGGGCTCACCCAACTCGTTCATCCAGAGGCGAAAAAGCGCGCAGGCCTTGCAGTCGCGCCCTGCTTCGAAATTCCAATCACGAAGTGTCTGAAGCCCCTCTCGCGGAATCGACACTCCAGGCGATCCCGCCTCAACATTTTTCAACAATCGTGGAATAAGAAATCTTGCATCCACGGCCTGCACATCACACTGGATTTTTCGAAACGACTCGACGTCATGCAAGACGCGTGAGCGGCCTCTCGAAAGGCCATCCGTCAACAACTCCTCGATCCGATACCCTCTAAAAGACTGCGTCTGGGCGGTTCCGACAGAAAATCGCGCGTCTCCTCCCCACTGCGCGTGATTGGCGGTGACCACCCACCCGCGCGCGGGATTGACCAGATGCGGGATCTCATGAGGTTCGAGCATAGGCCAGCTCGCAAGCTCGTCAAACTTGAGATGCGCGAGACCCGGGCCAGAAATCTGCGCTCCCGCTCGGCTCGGAATTTTACCGACCACCCGGTAGCCGATCCCACCCTGCACATCCGCGAAAACAAAATTCCACGAAGGCACACCCACTCGCGAAAGCTCCTGATCCATCTCTGCCACTGTGCGCGCTTGCGAAAAACTCCAGAGCGCTGAAAAATCTTGAGCCTTAAGATCGAGCCCACTCCACCGCAAGACGACTTGGGTTTCTTTTTCGGGAGATTCAATCGGAAGAATGGGCTGCCCAAAAGTCGTGACCTCGTACGACTTAAAAAAGAACGGAATCTTAAGGCCCATCCATCGAAACCAGATCCAAGGACGCTCGCGCCGGGTATGCGAGGCGAGTTCTTTTTGATCCACGAGCACCGCATCCGCAACATCCACGTAGGAGTTGGTCAAACCCCAGGACATAAAGCGGCTCGCGCCACTCGCGATGAGAGGGACACCCGGAACCACGGCGCCCGCGATTCGATGAGCGTTCGAACCTGCTCCCCACTCGATGGCTACCCAATGCCAAAAAGAAGGGGACCTCAAAGCAAGGTGCGGATCATTTGCCAAAAGCGCGTGACCCCCGCGTGTAAACCGAGGAGCCACCACCCAGTTGTTACTTCCGTGCGCGATGGTTTCTTCGGGCGATGAAAAACGGCGAGCGTATCGGGCGTCATCCCTCACATCATCGTGGAAAGGTCGCTGCGCTCCTTCGACCCTGGAATACTCTCCGGGCTTTAAGATCGTCGTCTGCCAGGGCGGAGCCGCCTTCAAGAGATTTCCGGCACGCGACTCGCGATCCATCACGATATCCTGCTGAAAACTACGGCGCGTTTGATCAAAAGCCTGAAGCAAAAGCAGCGCAAGTGTATCTTGGGAATGCCACGCAAAATTCCCAGAAAAACCTGCCCCACCCGCATTCACGCCATCGCGGTAGGCGTCGAGTAGCGCCCGGTCTCCATCGGAAAGCTCTGAAGCGATCTTACGAGCGCGCGCTTCAAACTCGAGTGTTCTCAGAAAAAAATCACCACGTAGCCGCGAAAATCCTTCTTGTTCGGCAAGCCTTCCGTAAGCGGTCGCGCGCAAGGTGCGCATCTGGACTCCGCGGTCGCGCGCATGAAGTCTTCCCCAGCAGTAAAAAGCCGAAACCTGACTGACCGCTTGAATTTTGACAAACCCCTGCGAGCTGAGAGTCTCGGTGCAATCTCGTGGAGTGAGCGCGGCGGCCTGAGCAATACCCCCGAGGGTGATCCATCCCAGAACCCCCAAACGCATTATTTTTGACCCTTGCACCATTGCAGCTAAGATTAAGAAAAACCGACTCACTTGCCAAGGACTCCTCATGAAACCTCACTTTCAACTCATTATCGCTCTGATCGCGGGCCTCCTAGCCGGCATCACGCTCCACCCTCATGCTCAGGATCCATGGCTGCAAAACCTCAGCACACATTTTTTAGCGCCCGTCGGTCAGATCTTTCTCCGGATGATTTTCATGGTGGTCGTTCCAATGGTCGTCTCTGCGCTCGTCGTCGGAGTTTACGAACTGGGCCGCGGACAAAATCTCGGAAAAATCGCAAGACGCACTCTTTTATATACCGTCCTGGCCAGCACCGTGTCCGTCCTGATTGGGATCACGCTCGTCAACACCATCCAGCCCGGAAAAAGCTTTCAGATGGATTCGAGCCTACTCGCCGCCCAAAACACGCAGGTTCAGGCGGTCGAAAAAAACGCGCTCGCCGCCAAGCCTCTTTCGCAAGCCGTGGTCGAGCTGATTCCAAAAAACCCGCTGGACTCCGCCCTCCACGCGCTCGATGGCGAGATGATCTCGCTCATGATCTTTGCCCTGATCTTTGGATTAGCGCTTGCCGCGTACAGCCGCAAGGAAAGCGAAAAGCCTCTGCTCCATTCGCTTTTTGAACAGCTCTTTGCGACCTGCATGAAAATCGTCGAGTATGCCATGAAACTCGCACCGGCCGCAGTTTTTGCGCTCGTTTTCAATTCAGCGCTCAAGTTTGGGGCCGGAATTTTTGCGTCACTCCTCCTGTACGCGGGCACCGTGGTACTGGGACTTTTGATTCAGCAATTTGTCACCTACTCCATTTTGCTCAAGACCGTGGCGCGTCGTTCGCCGCTTGAGTTTTTCAAGAACTGCCGCGAGGTCTATCTCTACGCTTTCGCCACTGCTTCCTCCAACGCCACGCTTCCAAAATCATTGGAAACCGCGGAGACCAAGCTCGGCATCCCTTCGCGAATCTCGCGCTTCGTACTCACGGTGGGATCAACGGCCAACCAAAACGGCACCGCACTTTTTGAGGGAATCACCGTCCTGTTTCTTGCCCAAGTCTACCAAGTTGATCTCTCGATGGGACAACAGATCCAGGTCGTGCTGATGTCGATTCTCGCTGGAATCGGAACTGCGGGTGTACCCGGCGGCTCGCTCCCGCTGATTATGATTTTGCTCCAACAAATGGGAATCCCGGCCGAGGGCCTCGGCTTGATCCTGGGCATCGATCGCTTTCTGGATATGTGCCGAACGACACTCAACGTGAGTGGCGATCTCGTGATTGCCGCGATGGTCGCCGGCTCGGAGACGAACGCTCGGAGTTGACCCTAGCCACTGCGTCCGTCAATTTTTTACCGAAACTCCCAGGCGGACCGCCCCCCTTGGATCACGGGATTCTTTTCTATTGGCTAGATAAAAAATCAGCTACGATTAAATTTAAGTGGGGTGCCTAAGCGTGGAGCATTACAACCGATATTCATCTCTCATCATCAGCGCGAATCCTGAGTCCAGCTATCTGGGCAGTCTCAGTGCGAATCCAGCCGAGTTTCCGGTACGCATCATTAACCTGGGTTATGAAGCGCGCACAGCCATTCGTGATTCTAGACAGAAAATTGCGGCCATTTTTGTTGATCCCTCTTATTTCAACGACAGCGTAGTCCGCATCATCGAACTTACCCGACAGCATCGTCCCGCGACTCCTGTCTTCTTGATGTATGAAGACGAAGCTCCGCTTCCGATCGAGGAGATGAAACGACTCGGAATCCAAGCCGCTCTCGCAAAACCTCTGCCTCCTGAGAAAATTCAGCATTGGCTCGCGCCAGAAGTCTTTCGTTCCAACACCATCTCACTTTTGGCAGACACAAAAAACGCGGCTCGAACCGGCTCAAACACGCCAACGACTCCCAGCGGAACCGAAGATCAACGCTTTACCGCTGTGCCCATCACGGACTTCTTGACCGGGACCTCGCAACTCTTTGATGTCTTCGTCCGGCTTGAATCCGGAAGGTACCTCAAAATCTCGGAGGCCACTGATCGCCTTCCTGCGGAACGCGTTCTGAGTTACATCGAAAAGGGCGCACGAACTCTTTACATCGACAAAGAAGCCCACGGCCGAAGCATTCAGTACGTGAAAATGTTTGCGCGGGTGCTGCTCAGCTCGCCTGGTATCTCAAAGGCGGTCAAACTCAATCACACCCTGAGCCGCGCGCAGGACATCGTTGAGGCCATTCAGACTCACGGCCTTCTTGAGGAGCACATCGAAGATATTCACGGAGTGCTTGGGCATATCCGCTCGACCATCGAGAAGCTCGACCTCAGAAAAGAAAACCAAATTCGTGACTTCTTAAACAACCTGAACAGTTTTGACCATGCCATCAGCTGCACGCTGGTGACCTCGATGATCGCACTGAAGATGAATATTGAATCCGATGCCGCATTCAAGGCCGTGGGGCTCGCAAGCTTTCTGCATGACATCGGTCTCCTACAACTTCCCGTAGAAGTGCGACACGAATTTGAAAGTGAAATGAGCTCGTCCCAGAAAAAGCTTTATCAGACTCATCCTGAGCTGAGCGCCAAGGTCGTGGCCGCGATTCCGGGAGTCACGCAAGTGACCCTGCAAGCCATCGAACAGCACCACGAACGTAGGAACGGACAAGGATTTCCTAAAAAAATTCCGGGCAACACTGTCAGCCCGATTGCCGAGATTATCGGACTCTCTGAAGAGTTCATCCGGCTCCTCGGGCAAAACAAACGGGATTACCGCACCTCCCTCAAGAAGATGCAGGAAAGTGTTTTGCCTCTCTTTTCATTTCCAGTGGCTGATGGTTTCCGCAAAGCCTTCGTCAAGCGGATGCCCGGGCGCTGAGGTTCAGCCACACCATGGCGACATTTCAGACAACGGCTCGCCTGAGTCGTCACTTTGAGGAATATGCGGCCTTTCATAAGAGCCGCGGAAGCCACGTCTGCCACTTCATCGGAATTCCCTGCATCGTTTGGAGTCTTTTCGGGCTCTTGAGCCGGATTCACTTTACAGACTCCGTGGACGCGGGCGCGCTCCTCTTTGCACTTTCGATGATTGGGTACCTTCGCATGGACTGGAAGCTTACCCTGCCCTTGGGTGCGCTGATATTTGGCGTTTATCTAGGTGCCCGCGAAACTCCGACTTCAGTGAGCCTTGGACTCTTTGCCATGGGCTGGGTTTTTCAAGCGCTTGGGCACCAGGTGTTCGAAAAAAACCGACCGGCCTTTTTCAAAAACCTTATCCACCTCTTGGTCGGCCCGCTCTGGGTTTTCGTTCAATGCCTCAGCGCCGTCGGAATCCGAATCCAACTTACTCGTCCACTCACTCGCCAGCCCTGAACCATCCATGAAACTTTGAGCCTGGAGGGCCTGGAGGAAATTGACCGGTCTTTGGATCTAGGTGCCGTGACCGCATCCACTTCAAATAGACCCGGTGCCGCTCCAGATCGTTGACTCGAAAATTTTCTAGTGTCTGGAGCATGGTTTCAAATCCCATCGAAAACCCGGTCTGCTTCAGTTGCTGAACATTTTTTTCTTCCAGGTGATCATAGAGCACCTCAGCGACGTCATTAAGCAGAGTGATGACCTCAAGCACGTTTTGACTCAT
>CAMBEX010000158.1 GCA_945865865.1 Bdellovibrio sp. ZAP7 | reverse complement strand
GAGATCGGACCCTCACGGCTCAATCCCTCGCAAAGGCCGTAGGCATCGACGAGGTTCACGCGGAAGTCCTGCCACAAGACAAAGAGAGCCATATCCAGAGACTCAAGCACCTACAAAAAAAGGCGACTGCTGGCTCGGGTAAAACTTCTTATACCGTCGCCATGGTGGGCGATGGCGTCAACGACGCACCGGCACTTGCCGCCGCTGATGTTGGAATCGCTATGGGCACCGGTACTGATATTGCGATTGAGGCTGCCGAGATCACGCTCATGCGTGGAGACCTTCAGGGAGTTTTGGACGCCATCACCCTCTCCAAAAAAACCATGCGCACGATCCGGCAAAATCTCTTTGCGTCGTTTTTTTACAACACGCTCGGAATTCCAATTGCTGCAGGAGCCTTGTATCCCCTGACTGGCTGGAAGATGAGCCCCATGCTTGCGGGTGCCGCAATGGCGCTCAGTTCCGTCTCAGTACTCATCAATAGCTTGCGCCTTAAGCGCTGGAACTGGCGCTAACCGCGGACTTTCTAAAACACCGACCTCAAAAATGTCCTTTACCATTCAAGACTGCGACCAAGGATTTACGCTTGTTGAGACAGAGTCCGGTCAGTCCATGCACTCCCGCATCGGGGCGTGGAAAGAAGCCCAGGACCTCTACATCGCTCAAAGCCAATTGGATCACAGGCTCGCGACGCAGGATTCGCCTCTGGTCATCTTTGATGTGGGAATGGGAATCGCCGCCAATGCGTTGGCCGCACTCGAAATCGCCCAGGCCAGCTCCTACCCACGAACTCTCAAGATTGTGAGCTTTGAAAACCGTCTCGACGGAATCCGCACGGCGCTCAACCATCCGCAACACTTTCCTTGGCTCGAAAAACACCGAAAAAAAATCGAACTGCTTTTGGAATACAAATCTTGGTCAGCGCCCGGTGTCGAGTGGTCACTCTTTGACGGAAATTTTTTTGATGAACTAAAAAGCGCTCATGCACCCGATCTGATTTTTTATGATTTTTATGGACCCAAGACCTGCCCTACGCTTTGGGGTCTCAACGCCTTTGAACGGCTCTATCTCCACTGCAAAGATCAACACTGCCTATTGATCACTTACAGCGCCTCGACCGCAGTACGATCCGCGATGCTGCTTGCTGGATTTGAAGTGGGGTATGGTCAACCTACTTCGCTCAAATCGGAGTCCACTCTTGCTTCATCAAAAGCCTTGAGCCTCGCACACCCGCTGGACCCCACTTGGCTCGAGAAACTCACACGCTCAAACGCCGTCGCGCCACTCGACCAGCCAAAAAAAGAGGCGGAAAGCTGGATTCAAAAAATCCGCTCCCGCCCCCAGTTTTGTCGCTCATTATTCAACAATAGAGAGTCAGATTCCTCGCTGCAGGCGCTCGATTCGAACTTCCAGCGGCGGATGCGATGAAAAAAATCTCATAATCCCAGAGGGTCGCCCCGAAATCTTCATCGATTGGACCGCCGGCTGAGCATGAGTGTCGACCGTATCAAAGGTGCGACGCAAACCTTCCAAAGCAGTGATCATCTTGTCGCGACCCGCAAGACGGGCTCCCCCCGCGTCCGCGCGAAACTCTCTCCAACGCGAAAACCATGCGACCACCATCGAACCCAAAATCATAAATACGATCTCGAGTACAAATTGGGTGATGTAATAGGTTCCGTAAGACATTCCGCCCGACGATCCTTCTTCATCGCGATCGCGGCCCGTTTGAGCGATGGCAAAAGCAATTGCGCGCGCCAAAAACATCACAAAAGCGTTTACCACGCCTTGAACCAAGGTCATGGTCACCATATCGCCGTTGGCGACATGGGCGAGCTCGTGGGCCAAAACGCCTTCGACTTGGTCCTTGTTCATTTTGCGCAAAAGGCCCGTGGATACTGCTACGAGCGATCGATTTTTAGTGGGTCCCGTCGCAAACGCGTTGACCTCCGGGGAATCATAAACCCCCACCTGAGGCATCACGTGCAGATGTGCGCTCTTGGCCAATTGATAGACAGTATCCACCAGCCAGCGAAGCTCCGTATCCGCGGTCGCGGGATCGACAATCTTTACACCCATCGCCCACTTGGCCATGAGCCGAGAAATCGAGAGCGAAATCAGGGCGCCACCCATGCCCCAGATCAGGCAGAAAATCGCGAGCGAGGTGTAGTCAATCCCATACGCCGTGAGGTAAGGCTTCACGCCGAGCAGGTTCAAAACAAGCGACAGAGTCACCACCACGAGGATGTTGACCGCCAGAAATAAGAAAATACGCTTCATAAACGACATAGTTTGAGTCCTTTCGAATCCTCCCTAAAATGGGCACGAATTAGCGCAACGTCAAGCCCACAATCGCCCTCTCCATCACCCATGACACGATCGGACGATTGCGCGACCCGCTAAATCAGGTTAGCCATAAGTCATCATGTCAAATACCTCCACGGTCGCAGCTCCTTCAAAAACCTGGTTTGGCCATCCCGCAGGACTCTTTGTCCTGTTCTTTACGGAAATGTGGGAACGCTTTTCTTACTATGGAATGAGAGCGCTACTGGTTCTTTACATGACCGATTATCTTTTGGTACGGCCCGAAATCGGCGCGCAGGTCCTTGGATTTGACGCTCTTAAATCCGGCCTCGAATCCGTGTTTGGCCCCCTGGCCGCGCAGCCCCTGGCCTCTCAAATTTACGGCCTTTACACAGGGTTTGTGTATTTTACTCCGTTTTTCGGCGGGATCTTAGCCGACCGGATCCTGGGTCAACGCAAGACCGTGGTTCTGGGCGGAATCCTCATGGCGATCGGTCACTTTTTGATGGCCATCGAAAGCATGTTTCTGCTGGCGCTGCTGTTTTTGATTCTTGGAAACGGCTGCTTTAAGCCCAATATTTCAACCCAAGTCGGACGTCTCTACCCTAACGGGGACCCTCGCCGCGACGGTGCGTTCACCATTTTTTATATGGGAATCAACCTAGGTGCCTTTTTCTCACCGCTCGTCTGCGGGACGCTCGGTCAAAAATTAGGCTGGCACTACGGATTTGCGGCCGCAGGGGTGGGCATGATCGTCGGGCTTGCGATCTATCTGCTCGGACAAAAGCATCTTGCTCCGGAGCCCGTGATCAGCGCGAGGGATCGCTCCAAAGAGGAGCCACTTTCTTCGGACGACTGGAAGAAGGTTTGGGCACTCGTCGCGCTCTGCATCCTCAACATCGTTTTCTGGGGTGTGTACGAGCAGCAAGGAAACACGCTTCAAATCTGGGCGGACAAAAACACCAACTGGAACCTCCTCGGCTGGGAAGTTCCATCCACTTGGTTACAGAGCTTCAACCCCGCCATGATTTTTCTTTTTGCCCCGCTTTTGGACGGCTTTTGGCGCTGGCAAGCGGCGCGAGGAAAAGAACCGACCAGCATCGTAAAAATGGGGATGGGTTGCTTTTTGCTCGGCATCGGCTTTGCCGTCATGATCGCCGCGGGTTCAGTGGTCGGCCCCGAAGAACGTGGAAGCATTCTCTGGCTGGTGGCTACGACGTTTATTGTTACCATCGGTGAACTCTATCTCTCACCCATCGGACTTTCACTCGTCACCAAGGTGGCGCCTGCAAAAATTGTCTCGATGATGATGGGTATGTGGTTTCTCTCGAGCTTCTTCGGAAACTATCTCTCGGGACTACTCGGCACCTATTACGAGACTCTTTCCAAGAGTGGTTTTTTTGGGCTCATGGGGGTTCTTGGAATTCTCGCGGGGATGGCGATCATTGCTGTGCAAAAGCCACTTAATCGCGCAATCGGCAAACCGATTTAGAAATTAAATCGAATATTTCCGGCGAACGACTGCGTCCAGAGGCTGATCCGGTCGTTTTCAGCTGGATTGGAACCCTCAAACTGCAGCTCAAAACGGCCAAAATAAAATCCGCCGCCCACAACCAGTCGATCATTCAAATTGAAATCGACGACCGCGCTCCCGCCCCAGGTATGCGTTTCGTCCACAACGAGAGTACGCGACCCCTGCGCGCCCACCAATCGGTGAGGAAATACATAGTAGGCACCTACCTCGCCTGATACTTCCCAAACAAGTGGCGTACGCATACGAAATCCCGAGCGGGTTCCGAGCACCGTAGGATTGGTGAGGTTGTATCCAGTTGGGTTTGCCGCGGGCCCAATTAATTCAAGGGCAGGAAACCGCTCCACTCCTGGACCTGCAAAAAGGGTAAGCTCCGGCTTCCACAACTTGATCTGGCCGTATCCAAGGGCACGCCAACCCAACATGACGCTCCCACTCGTATAAGCAATCGGTTCACCCGGCAGCTGAGCAAATCCATTTCCTGTGAGCCCGCTATTGTCCCCAATATAAAGCTGCTGAAGCTCCAAAATCATGCCGAGCGGCCTGCGTCCATCGGTCCCCGCTTGGAACCAACGTTCTAGCTCCATTCTGAAGCCCTTTTGATCGGTAGCACCGGTGTCCAAATTGTAGCGCACTCCCGATACGTGAGCCCGAGATGAAAACGTCGTGAGCTGCGACCCCCAAAAAAGATTCAGCCGAAACTGATAAGCCTTAAGTCTTTTCTGAAGCTCAGTCGTTGGAAAAAAACCTAGCAGGTCAAAGCTATCGCCACTATCTCCCCCATCGCCTGCTAATGCGGCTCCGCTGGCAGTAAGAGTAATTGCAGCCATTACCAGGGCATCTCTGACCTTTTTTTGAAAATAGCGGCGCTTGAACATCATCATGGTTAACCCAGGAGCTTGAGTACTAGGTTGCCCGAATGGTTAGCCTGAGTCAAAAGTGAAGTCCCCGACTCGGTGAGAAGTTTGGTTCTCATCATCTCGGAGCTCTCGTGAGCGAGGTCCACATCTTTGATGCGGCTGTGACCGGCCGACAGGTTTTCAGTAAAACTCATTAAATCGTTGATTCCCGACTGGAGTCGATTCGACATCGCGCCGAGCGACGCGCGGTTTTTGCTCACTTGATCGATGGCGCGATCGACTTTTGAAAGGTTTTCATGCGCGGCAGCTTTTGTGCGCATGTGTACGCTGTCCACACCCAGACGGCTGATCGTTGAATTGCCGACCTGATTATCCATGTAAATGCGGTCAGCATCGGGATTGTTATGGATCCCCATTTGAACTTGCAGAACTTGCGAGTGGACATCGAGCATCTTGGTACCGTTGTGCTCGGTGGCGTGCGCGATACGTTCAATTTCAGTGATGATTTGTTGAGCTTCCATGTCCAGCATGCCCCGTTCTGGGTTGCCGATGGTGTCACTCGCGGACTGAATCGAAAGTTCACGCAGGCGAATCAGGTTGCTAGAAATTTCACTGAGAGCGCCCTCGGCGGTCTGAACCATGGAAATTCCATCTTGGCCGTTTCTGATACCTTGACGAGAAGAACGGATATCCGCACGGATCCCCTCAGACACGGAAAGCCCTGCCGCATCATCCGCCGCCTTATTAATGCGGCTGCCAGATGAGAGCTTCTCTAACGAAGCGTCATGCGACTGAGTATTCACACGAAGGTTACGCTGAACGCCAGCGGCCGACGTGTTGGTCTGAATCCGAAGACCCACACTTCCTCCAAAACCAGTTTATGTTTGAGTGGAATTTGCTGTACCCCACTCAGGTGATGAGTCCCTCGAAAGGGACTCACACCGTTCACAGCTTGGATCGGTCAGAAAACGTCAAAACTTTAACTTGTCCGTCAATATTTTTTCAAAACCTCGTGTCGAGAGTTTCTTTTAAACTTCATTGTCTTAACGCATCGCGCGATGCGCACCGTCAATTGACTCACTGCGGCGCGGCTTTATTTAGACGGAGCTTTGGCGCTCGAATAGCGGTTTCTTGGACAGCCCAGACCAAAAATGGCAATGAAGTTCGTTATTCACGGGCGCCCCCAAAGCGAGGACCACGATGGGTAAAAAAAACGCCGACTATTTCTAGCCGGCGTTT
>CAMBEX010000157.1 GCA_945865865.1 Bdellovibrio sp. ZAP7 | reverse complement strand
ATCGCAGCGCGCGAGGAGGAATCATTGACCTGATCATTTCCAACTCAAGGGAGGAGGTCACTGCTATTAAAATTTTGGACCGCGAATCCGTTGACCTGAGAGACCTAGCAATATTGAAGGCTTTTGAAAAAAAGGCGCGAGGCCAATATAAAAAAGTTCATCTTTATGCGTTGGCACCGATTCAAGGTTCCTATCGCGAAGATGGCATTCAGATTTATCCGTGGACGGCTGGGGCGTAATGAAGCCACTCCCCCACCACACCGCTTGCCTTGCTCACGCACCGCTGCTATTTCAAAATTATGCCTACACGCTGGAGTCAGATCTTCAAACCACGCAACCGGATCAGGCGCCTCGCCACGCTCGACGAAGCGCAGTTTCTCGCAGGTAGGCAGTCTCGCTTTTTCGAGTATCTCCGCGTGCTCCGAATCGCGCGCGAGTTTTTTCGCGGATTTCGGGCGTTGCACCACCTAGGTCCCGCCGTGACGGTTTTTGGTTCGGCGCGATTTAAACAAGACCATCCGTTTTGCGCGCAAGCGGAGGCCGTGGGTTCCGCAATCGCTCGCGAAGGTTACACCGTGATTACGGGCGGCGGGCCGGGCTTGATGGAAGCCGCCAATCGCGGCGCAAAAATCGCAAACGGCTACTCGATCGGTATCAACGTCGTCCTCCCTCACGAGCCCGAAGCCAATCCCTACCTCGACCAGATGGTGATGTTTTATTACTTTTTTGTTCGCAAGGTGATGTTGGTCAAATATTCGCAGGCGTTTGTGATTTTACCCGGTGGAGTCGGAACGCTTGACGAACTCAGCGAAGCGCTCACTCTGATTCAAACCGGAAAACTCTATGACTTTCCGGTGATCCTGGTCGGAAAAGATTTTTGGAAACCCTTTCATCAAGGCCTGCTCGGAAAAATGCAGCACCACCACACGATCGAGGCCGCGGAACTCTCGCACCTCACGATCACCGACGACCCCAGTGAGGTCGCGCGAATTTTACGCGAACATGGCAAGCGCATCGGACTGCCGCTTATTTCGCCTCAATCACAGCTTTGAGACTGGCGATCCCCTTTTCGAAATCTCCCGCGACCATCTTTTCGCAATCGATAAACACAGAAATAAGTTGAGTCAAAAAGCCACCGTCACCTGACAGCGCCCAGGTAAAACGAGTGCCATCGCCCTCTGGGGTCAGCGTGTACTCAATCAGATTTTCGGCCACCACCGGTTCGGTCATCATGAGCTTGATCTCAACCCGCTCGTTGGAAACTACTTTGAGAACCTCAAGGCGACCCGCGCCGACTTCCTGATTTCCATAAAAATCCATCACCTGCCCCGCGCCTTCGGCCGGGCCAGAGAGAGTTTTTTTCATGTTGAGGTCTTTCTTTTCGTACGGCGACCACTCGCTGCCGAGCTTGAGCTGACTGATGTACGGAAAAATCTTTTCAGGACTCGCCGCAATCACACCACTGCGCTCGTATCTGAAGGTAGACGGACGGGTTTGCACGTAAGCCAGAAAACCGACCAGCGCGACGACAGCCCCGATCACTATTTTTTTAAGCATGAATTTCTCCCGAGGTTCATTTCACCCATTTGGTCACTCACTTGCCCACTCATTTTAGCGGCAATTAATCAACCCGAGCCGTGCGCGGGGCAACCCATTATGACGCAGTTGCGAAACCAAAAGGTGGGCCCGACTAAAGTAGAAAGGCACCCAACACCACCCGATACACGGCAAAACCCAAAAATCCAAAGCGCCGCAAAATACGCAAGAGGCCGCCGATCGCGAGCATCCCAAAAACAAATGAACTCAAGAGCGCCACCATGAGCGGAGCAAGCCCCACGGCACCGCTGACGAGCTCACCCCAATGCCGCAGTTCAAAAATGATTGCCGCAAGCGTCACTGGCGCCGAAATCAAAAATGAAAATCGCGCGGCCGAATAACGATCGAGCCCCATGAGTCTTCCACCGATCATCGTCGAACCCGATCGCGACATTCCAGGTACGAGTGAAAGACACTGCGCTAATCCCACTCCAAGCGCATCACGAAAACCTGCCTGTCCCAGATCGCGCGTCCCTCGCGAAAAACGATCCACGAAAAAAAGCAAAACCCCTCCGACAATGAGCGCCCAAGCGATCACGTCCACGCCGCGAAAAACAGTTTCAATCAGAGGCTTGAGCAAAGCACCCGCGGCCAGTGCCGGAATCGTGGCCAAGGCAATCATTCTCCAGGACACGAGCCCCTGTACCGCGCGCGGTCCTGAACCGCTTGAACTCACCGCCCCCGCACGCCCAAAAATTTTTCGAAAATCCGTCAAAAAATCCTGCAGAACAGCCCACCAATCCGCGCGAAAATAAATCAGCGTCGAAAAGAGCGTCCCGATGTGCAAAAAAACGTCAAAAGTTAGACCCGGGTCTTGCGTCCCCAGAAACTTGGGCAACAAAATCAAATGCGCTGAACTGCTGACCGGGAGGTACTCGGTGATTCCCTGTACCGCTCCGTATAAAAACGCTTCAAAAAGGTTCATGGAATTCGATGGTACCGCGAGAATTTCAAAATTCCACACAACTAACGCGGTGCCATCACAATAAGAGGCTCGCCGTCAGTTCAAACCTATGCGAACCTAGGTCCCGAAGTACGTTTAAAACACTAAGGAGACAGCTCATGAAGGCACTCGTTGTAACCCTGGCCCTTTTCGCGATCGCAACCGCGGGAGTGGCCTGCAAGAAAAAACAAACCGAAGAAACCGCGCCTGCCGGCGCAACCACCGAGACCTCGGCCGCTAAACCTGCTGCCGATCTCAAGATCGAAGACAGCAAAGTCGGCGAAGGCGCTGAAGCCGCTACTGGAAAGACAGTTTCCGTGCACTACACGGGCACTCTGACCGACGGCAAAAAATTTGACTCGTCACTCGATCGTGGACAGCCCTTCAAATTTACCCTCGGCGCCGGACAAGTCATCCGCGGCTGGGATCAGGGCATTTCTGGAATGAAGGTCGGCGGCAAGCGCAAGCTCACCATTCCACCCGAACTCGGCTACGGCGAACGCGGTGCGGGCGGAGTGATTCCCCCAAACGCGACTCTCGTATTTGAAGTCGAACTTATTGAAGTCACCGATAAAGGCTGAGGAATCATTATGACTGAAGAAACAACAGCAAAAGATACCCTGGTCGTCGCTTCGAAGACCAAAGACTTCATCAAAGCAAACTCTGGAATGAACACCTCCGCAGCAGTTATGGAGATCCTTTCTGAGCGCGTCCGTAACCTGTGCTTACAGGCGATTGAACGCGCCAAATCAGAAGGTCGCAAGACCGTGATGGATCGCGACTTCCAGTAATGAAAACGAAACGGGCCTCCGATCAGGCACCGTCTGGGACTTTCACTCCGGATTACCTGCATGGGTATTCGACGAAAGAACAAGACAGGCTTTATCGGCAGGCCCGTTTTCTTGAATCCAACGTTTTTGGTACCATCGATTTTTCTCGCCAGTCTCACATCCTCGAGGTCGGCTGCGGCGTCGGCGCCCAGACTGAAATTCTTCTCGAGCGCTTTCCAAAACTTTCAGTCCAAGGTCTCGATATTTCCGACGATCAGATCGCGCGCGCCAGAAAAAGACTCGCTTCGCCGATCCGCGAAGGTCGCTGCGAATTCGGTACAGGAAACGCGCTCACGCTTCCCTTTAGCGAAAACTCATTTGATGGCGTGTTTATCTGTTGGTTTCTGGAGCACGTCCAAAAACCCATAGAAATTTTGCGGGAAATTCGCCGCACCCTGCGCGCAAACTCGGTGATCTATTGCTCTGAGGTCATGAACGCGACGTTTTACCTCCACCCCTACAGCCCGGCGACGCTCGAGTACTGGTTTACCTTCAACGATCATCAGTGGAATCTCAAAGGCGACCCGTTTGTCGGCGGAAAACTCGCCAATTATCTTCTCGCAGCGGATTATCAAAACGTCACCACCGAAGTGAAGGTCGAGCATTTCGATAATCGCACGCCCAAGCGCCGTGCGGAGTGGATCAGCTACTGGACAGAACTTCTCTTGAGTGGTGCTCCCGGGCTGCTCAAAGCCGGACGCGTGGACGAAAAACTCATCGAAGAGATGAAGGGCGAACTCGAACGCTTAAAACACGATCCGGACGCCGTGTTTTTTTACTCCTGGGTACAGGCACGCGCTGAGGCGCTCTGAGCGTGAGCCGCAGAGACTTGGCATCCCCATGAAAAAATCAACACCAGAATCCAGCCAAAAACAGCCTGTTTCGCGCGAAAAACTTCGTGCTCTTTTTGAAAGCGCCGGACACGAGGACGGCCTACGAAACATCCTGCTCGATTTTTATGCACGCATGGCGCGAGACGTGATGATCGGATTTTTTTTCGAAGGTAAAAACCTCGCAGACATCGTCGATAAACAGATTGGATTTTTGCTGCGAGCTGCGGGTCTGCGCGAGAGCTACTCCGGAAAGGCTCCGGCGGCGGCGCATCTCGAACTTCCAAAAATTTTGCCCGGCCATTTTGATCGCAGACTCCGGATTCTCGAAGAGACCCTCAGTGCGCATGGACTCACGCCCGATGCGATCGCGACATGGGTCGCGTTTGAGTCAGCTTTTCGAGACGGTATCGTTCGCGACTAAAATCTAATGTTGGAAGTTGAGACTCCACGCGAGATCGACAGCTGCGGCATCAAACCCCGCCCTCTTGAGGTGCGCTGCCGCATCCACGGTTGAATCCGAACCTTTTCCAGACACCGCATTCCAAACTCGCGCAAAGGCTTCCGTGGAGGTTTCGCCGTCCGCGTGCAGATCAATCAGGTCCCAAAAGAAACCCGTCACGCGCCATTCATTTGAAGGACCCACGCAAACATCCGCCGGAATCGCCTCAAACCGAAGAGGCGCGCGCCTGGGCACCATGTACTCAAATTTCGCGTCAGCATCATCGAGGCTCACGCTCACCCAAGCGGAAAAATAAGAAGCCCAGCCCTCTGAAAGCGCGAGCGTCTCAGAATAACATTCGTCGATTTTGTGCTCACCGCCGCCAAACTGGCCCATCTTACCGAGATCATAAATGCCATGCCCCATCTCGTGACCCACCACATCCCAGTGATCGCCGCGAGAAATATGGACCTGACCAAAGTTGTAATAATCCGCTTGTTCGGGCCAGATAAAATCAAGAGAGCTGTTCCAAAACCCCAAGCCCACGCTCTGCTTGAGCATCTGCTTTGCGCGAGAGGCGATTTGCCAAATGCCGAGCGCTTGCCCACCATCCGAGTCCTCTTTGAAAATCACCTTCAAGTGCCCGCTGCAGGGAACATCCACCGAGACGGCGTAATCGCGACCACCCGCCGCTTTTACAGAAAAATGTGGGTCTTTGAGCGCCGCACGCAGCGCCACTGAACTCCTCGAAGTCCCGTCACAAACCGGTGGCCAAAATGCTTTTCCATCACCGTCGGTAGCTCTCTGAAGCAATCCCTTGCCCGAAAACCTAAGTCCCTGCACGGGAGTCGCAATGCCGTGAATCTCACGCAAGACTTCGATCAAAAGTTGGCCTTCTAAGGCGGCAGTCTCCACACGATCGGGCTTAAACTCGGGCGCTACAAGCCGAACCGTTTGCGCTGTCCAAAGCGCCCCGCCAGAAAGATCACTGTCATCAGCAAAGGGAGCGAACGGGGCGGCAATAGCAGCGCCCACACAAAACACCCCGCCAAGAACCGCGAAGCTCAGATCTCGTACTTTCAATCGCATGGCCCATCTCTATCAAGCGGGTAACAAGAATGGCCAGTCAGAAATGCGAAACGGCAAAAGGACTAAACGTAGTTTCCGCGTTTGATTTTTTCGATAATGATCTTTTCGGGCATCGTCGGATCACGCGGGTCGACGGTAAAGTAAGCCTGTTGCTCACAACGTCGCTTTTGTTCGAGCAACCACTTGAGGATTTGCGTCACGCCTTTGTTGCGCTTGTCTTGAAAAAATG
>CAMBEX010000156.1 GCA_945865865.1 Bdellovibrio sp. ZAP7 | reverse complement strand
TATCGACCATTTCCTTGAGCTCTTTGCCGACTTTGAAAAAAGGCACGCGCTTTGGAGGCACGCTGACCACTTGGCCGGTTTTGGGGTTGCGCCCCTGGTAGCTGCCGTAGCTGCGATTCACAAAAGAGCCAAATCCCCGGATCTCGATGCGTTCGTCTTTTTTGAGAGCGTCCGACATCATGTCAAAAACCATGTTCACCACCACCTCGGCCTGTTTGTGCTGAAGGTGCGCTTTTTCCGCGATCACATTGATGAGGTCCGCTTTGGTCATTTTATGAGTTCCTTGGCTTCCGTTCCTGGTTTTCTTTTTTGAGCCTTATTTTCGGCCAAACCCTCGGGAGCGGCCGACTTGAGCTGGGCCAGAGACCCGCAGGTCCCGTAAATCCGCCGTTTGCCACTGCCCTATCCCTAAACGCTAAAGACAACCCATGGCTTTTGCAAGATTTTTTTGATTTCCCTACCCGTAACCCCCTCCCTGGGCACCTGCCATGGTCCGAGGCTTGCTCTCTCTCAACGAGAGCCACCCAAAGCGGGCGCCGTTTGCCGCGGCCGCTAGAAGGAAAACCGCCTTGCACGAAGAACATTTCGAAAAAAAACCCGTCCAGCACCCCGATCGGGCACGTGAGCTTGCAGAAGAATCCCGCGAAAAAACCTGGGCACTGCCCAGCGCTGTGGCGGAGCTCTTCATGGGAAAGACTCGCTGGGAGTGGTTTTTGCCCTCGCCCGAAAATAAAAAAGGCGAAAAACATGGGGACCCCCAAACCGACAAAATCGCTGAGGAGTTTCTAGGCAAACTCCGCAAGGTCTTGTTGAGAGGCCTCGATCCGGATCAAGTCGACGAGACGGGTCAGATCCCTCCCGAATTTCTTTGCGAGCTCGCAGGAATCGGCGCCTTTGGAATGAAAATTCCTCGCGAGTATGGCGGACTCGGACTCTCTGAAGTCAACTACGGTCGAGCGATATCCATGGTCGCAAGTTATTGCGCTTCAACCAGCGTTTTACTTTCTGCGCACCAAAGTATCGGTGTACCGCAGCCGCTTTTGCTTTTTGGAACCGAAGAACAAAAACGAAAATACCTCCCTCGAATCGCAAAAGGCGCCATCACGGCCTTTGCACTCACGGAACCCGATGTCGGCTCGGACCCGGCCAGACTCTCTACCACTGCCTCTCGGAGCGCGGACGGAAAAACCTATACCCTGAACGGAACAAAACTCTGGTGCACCAACGGGGTCATCGCCGAACTTTTTGTAGTGATGGCAAAAATCGATTCACCTGAACCCCAGGCAAAGCCCCCAACATCTCCGAAGATCACCGCATTCATCGTCGAAAAAAATTCGCCAGGGTTTGAAGTCCTGCATCGCTGCCGATTTGAGGGACTCAACGGAATTCAAAACGCGCTCCTTCGACTCAACAACGTTACGGTCCCTGCAGAAAATATTTTATGGGGCGAAGGAAAGGGTTTGAAACTTGCGCTCATCACTCTTAATGCGGGACGGCTCAGTCTGCCTGCCGGATGTATCGGAGCGGCACGACAATGCCTCAGGATCGCCCGAGAATGGGGACTGGAACGAAGGCAATGGGGCCAACCCATCGGACGACACGAAGAAGGAAGCCGAAAGATATCCTCCATGGCAGCGCATCTTTTTGCGATGGAGGCGATGACTTCACTCACCGCCAACTGGCAAGACCATAAAAGTCATGACATCCGGCTAGAGGCGGCGCTCGCCAAGGTTTTTTGCAGCGAACACGGCTTCGAAATCGTCGACGACACTCTCCAACTCCGCGGTGGGCGCGGATACGAGCGAGCGAGCTCACTGAAGGCGCGCGGAGAAAAAGCCTATCCTGTTGAAAGAATTCACCGCGATGCCAGGATCCACCTCATTGTCGAAGGCACGAGCGAAATCCTGCGCCTCTACATCGCGCGCGAATGTCTCGATCGCCATCTTAAGATTGCAGGCGATGCCCTCAATTCAAAACTGCCTTGGGGCCGACGCGCACTGGCTCTTGTCCGAGCAGCCAGATTTTACTCAGTCTGGTATCCCGCGCAGTGGCTTGGGGCCCTGACTTCGCGCTTTCGGGACATCTCCGAACTGAGCGACACGCCTTCGCTAAAAAAGCACGTTCGATACACTTCGCGGACTGCGCACCGACTCGCGCGGACCACGTTTCATCTCTTGCTGAGATATGGGGCGTCGCTCGAAAAACGCCAACTCCAGCTCCGGCGCATCGTCGACATCACGATGGACCTTTTTTCCATCATGGCTTCGATAGCGGCCGCGATGGAGCGCGCGACACCTGAGTCACTGGAGCTTGTCGAGCACTTCAGCGAGCTAGCTACCCTTCGAATTGAGCGAAACTTTAGAGCCATCTCCCGAAACTGCGATCGCTCCGCTAGAAAGCTTGGAAACCGCGTACTCGATCAGAAGTTTACATGGATGGAAAAAGAAATCGTGATCTCTCCGTTTGAGACACCCACTGAAATGCGAGAACCTCCCGTGAAAAAATCCGGGCTAGCAGCATAACCGAGCACAAACGGGTCTAACCCCGAGGCGCTCGATCAGATCGAACAAAATCCATGAGACGAGAATCTCCCGGGCACCCGCCGTTGAAACTCTTGGATGTGAGGTCCACGCTCAACTGACCATTCACGCAATGCCTCGCGCGAATCTGGCTGACCTGGTCTTTTTTAGAAGAGTCCATTTGCGTGTACAAAATTTCAGCACTCATAAAAACCAGACCAAACTCCTCTTGCCGGGTGTGAACCTCGGGGCTGATCCAAAAAATCTCAAGCGTGTCCGAGTTCTTGCCGAGTGCCTGAACATAAAGTCCGGGCTTGCCTTGAGCGAGCTCTTCTAGAGCTATGGCCTGCGCCTTAAGGGACTGAACGCGGCCTTCGGGAGTCGTCAGCGATCCGCCGGAAGCTTCAAGATCGAGACGCGAGCCAGTCGAAGCGTCCACAAAACTTCCGCGATAGGCCTTTGGGATTTTTCCGCATGCGCCCATCAAAAGACTGAGCAGACAAATGGACAGCGCCACTCTCGAACTACGCACTGGTATTGAAGTATTTTGAATCATAGTGATCTTCCTTTTTAGAACTGTGCCCGGTGAATCACAACCGGCACGCCGTTTTCATGAAGTTCGAGTTCAAGCGTTCCACCCGAGTTTCTAGCCCTTGAAAAAACCGGGATCACAAACTCAACCGAGCGTCCCCGATCCAGCGGGAGTACATACTGAGGATTGAATCCGATCACGCGAAAATTATCGGAAACCGTTCCATCGTCGGCAATCACGCGAGCAGTCAGCTGCAGCCCCGAAAAGAGAAGTCGCGAGCTTACATTTCGAACCTTGTAACGAGCCCGAAACACGCCCTGCGCACGCAGATCCGAAGTCGCGCCGGTCAGCACGATCCGGTAGTCGTTCACCACTGGAACCATCTGACTCAAATCCAAAACTCCCACTCGCCGAGATGACGTCGAAGCTGAAAATGCGAGGGGTAGCGCCACCTGATTGAGTGCGCTGCGCCCCGTGACCGTAAATTCAAGGACACGGGACTCTCCAGGCGAAAGTGCTGCAACCGATTGTTCAGGGCGATCCAGCTCGACAAGAGTCGGGTCGGTATTCAGTTTGAGTAAAATTCCGGCAGGCGTCGACTGATTGGATTGGTTTTTTACAACCACTCGCACCACCGTGGGTAGTCCTTCTTTGAGTACAGGGTCCGACTCGAGTTTGAGCCCCAGCAAAAAGCGAGGAGCAAGTTCAATCACCTGCTCACCCGCGAGCACGCCTTTGTAGAAAACCTTTAATCTTACCGACTGCAAGCGACCCACCGCTGACTCATGAAATTTAAACTCGAGAGCCTGTGTGACAGTCGTTTCGCTCTTGCCACGCAAGTCGCGAACAACGGCAGACTCCCTTTCGATCACGGCCACATAAGCGGTGTTTTCGTTGGAAAGCTGAAATTTCACGTCTGAGGCCGCGAGCATCTGGCCCGCAAAATTTCTGACCTTCACGCTCAAGCGGAGCGTTTCACCCGGCTCATAAAGTCCATTGGCGATGGTCTCCGTGACCGATGCGCCCGTTAAACGCAGGGGCTGCCGCTGAAACTCTTCGGCACTGGCTTGTCTTCCGCGCTGATATTCTGCTTGAGCGTAACCTGGATACTTGGCATCAAACTCAGCTTTCTTGTTGGCCGAATATTCGCGATCATAGATGCCGGAGTACCTCGTGCGATACGCGTCCGCGCGCGCCGCTTCGAAGTGAGCCTGATAGCGAACGGGATAAACCGCGCGGTAAGACTCTTCGGACGAAAAATGAAACGCGCTGGAGTAAGCCCCGTTGTAGGCCGCATCGTACGCACGACGATAGCCGTCGTCGTAGCCTCTGCGCCGGCCGTCCTCGAAGCCTCTTTGGTAGTCAAAAGGATAGCTGCGATTTTTTGCTTCCCAGCAACCGCGATTCCAAGCCGTATTGTAAGTTTCTTGATAACCCGCGCGAAAACTTCGCGGATACTCGCCACGAAATCCCGATCGATAACCATCGCGATAACCGTCCACATAGGCTGCTTGTTCAGGCTGTGTCGGAAAATGGCGAGACGGGTTGAAGTAACGAAAGTCTTCTGTTGGCACCGAATGATCGAGGGCTGACCGCCTCGGCTCCACGCTGGAAAAAAGTCCAGAAGCGATTCCAAAAACAGGTCCCAGTGCTAGGCGTGAGCCCCTCTGTGAAAACTCGTCGCGATTTTCGACCGCTTCGCCAAACGTTTCATCGTAGAAATCTTTTTTTCCGCGCTCGAAATCAAAAAACTTTGCGCGCTCTTGAGCTTCTCGATCACCGGCTGCGCGTCCATCCTCTGCACCACGAGCCGAAGCGTCTGAACGGTTGGCCTCTTCGATTCCCTGCGCACTCCCTGGAGGAGTGGCTGCGGCGTTTGCGTCACGATCCGCGCGACGCTCTCCGTCCGTACGTCCTTCGGTTTGTCCTGCGCGAAAACCCTCTGAACTTCCGTTTGCCGTACCCACCTGGGCTCCATCGCGCTCACCTTCACGACTGCCTTCGATAAATCCTCGATCAAAAGCTTTTTGCGCTTCTTGGCGGCCGCATTCCGCAAATCCTATGGATTGCCCTTGTTCACGGCCTGAGTTTTTTCCATCATGCTCGCCGCGCTCGCGGGCTTCACGCTCTCCGGGCATTTGACCGTCAGTGCGTCCAGCACTCCGGGGAGCGTTGAGATCTGGAGCTGGGGGATTGGGGGGAATGGGGTTGCCAGGGTTACCGGGGTTGCCAGGATTGCCGTGGCCAGGTACCGGATTTCCGGGATTATGAGGCCCTCTTGAATCACCTTGGGCATTAGGGCTGCCCATCACCAAAACGGCGGCTACGAGTAAAAAAGTAAATCGAGTCAGATAGGGATTGAAGGGTGACATGTCGTTTTCCTCACGTTCGATTTAATGCAACCCTCAGGCAAACACTCTTCCTGAAGTCTTCTAAAAGACTTTTGGCAACAGCAATGCACGTACCAAGAAAGACCCATTTCAATAATTTGTTTGAATCAGCCCAAAAAGGCTAAGATCTCGACTTCAAAAGGATCTTCAAGCTCTTGAAACAGCGAAAGCCCCCCTCCCACGCCCCGAGGCAGAGTCAAATTGGCATCACTTCTTTACCCTCCCCACTCTCGGCGATGGGTGCCGTGAAATCTCCCATGAGGTTTGTTACACTGATGACAAGAAAAGGATTTCTTCATGTTCGAGTACCGCATCGAAGACAAACCCAGCCGAACCGTCATCGCGCATTGGTTCTTAATGAGCTTTAATGCAGGCTGCATCAATGCCGGCGGGTTTCTTGCTACTGGGCGTTTTGTCAGTCACGTCACCGGTTTTGCCACACTCTTTGGCGTCGACCTCGCCGAAAGAAAATATGAAGCAGCCCTCGGAATTCTCTCGGTACCTCTGTTTTTTCTTTTGGGCTCATTTATCGCGGGAATGTTAATCGACCGCCCCATCTTCCAAAAAAAGAAGCCTCACTTTGATTACGTGATGGCTCTCAGCGCTCTTTGCCTACTCCTAAC
>CAMBEX010000155.1 GCA_945865865.1 Bdellovibrio sp. ZAP7 | reverse complement strand
TATCCGCAGGGAATCTGGATGACCCACCTCACCTCACAGGACGATCGCAAAGTCCGAGAAGTCGTTGAGATTGAATTGAGCCGACAAAACTCGCACAAAAAAAGCTAAAGTCTCCGCGCGAGAATTATTTTTCTCTCCGGCGCTCTTGGATTTTCACCTGCCGAGATGACGGCAAATCCGCCCTGCTTGAGCCACGAGGCCATGGCCTCACCTGAATGTTGATAGGTTTTAGGCTCGGTCTTCAACGCTTCTCCAAAATCAAAAGCCACGAGCAAAATTCCACCCGGCTTGATCGCTGAGAAAAACGAAGCCATCGCGCGCTGGCACCCTTCGGGCGGAAGATGAATGAGCGAACGGTAAGCCCAGATCCCGTCGTAACTTTCTTTGGGCAGCGACAGCATCCTGAAATCCGCACGCCAGACTTTTGGGCCACTCTCGCGGGTAGCGATTTCAACCAGCGCAGAACTTCCGTCAAATCCCTCGGCCTCAAAGCCCGCTTCTTTAAAATAGTTGAGGTCGCGTCCGGCCCCACAGCCTGCATCCAAAATGCGTGGGGCCGTCTCTGAGTGGCCGCCCGAACTCTGCTCATGCGCTTTCACTACCTGCTCGCAAAACGCTTTGAGAGAGCCAGGATCCCAATCCTCAGCCGCTTGGCGGGCGTATTCGGCGGCATTTTGCTCGTAAAAACGAAGAATTTCGTCACGCATTTCCATGTCCAATTAGTTTTACGAGGATTTACGACAAATGGGTAGACCAGCCTTTCAAATTTCAGGCGATTTCGGTAAAAGCGGTGCAAATGACACCCTCCGACATTATAAACCCATCCGCCCCGCGCACGATCGTGGTTGGGATGTCAGGCGGGGTCGACTCTTCGGTCGCGGCGCTCTTGCTCAAACAGCAGGGGCACCGCGTGATCGGGCTCTTTATGAAAAACTGGGAGGAGCTCGACGAAAACGGCGTTTGCACCTCCGCGCAAGATTACGACGATGCTGCGCGCGTCTGTGACAAACTTGAGATTCCGTATTACTCGGTCGAGTTCATCAACGAGTATCGCGAGCAGGTCTTTAGCCATTTTTTGGCAGCCTACCGCGCTGGGCACACGCCCAATCCCGACATCCTCTGCAACCGCGAAATCAAGTTCAACGTTTTTTTCAAACGCGCGATGGAGATGGGCGCGGATTTTCTCGCAACCGGCCACTACGCCCAAAATCTTGTGCGCGGCGAAGAAAACCGACTCATCAAGGGAAACGACCCAGGCAAAGATCAGAGTTATTTTTTGTACACTTTGAAAAGAGAAATCCTGGAGCGGGTTCTTTTTCCGATTGGCCACCTTCCGAAATCCGAAGTCCGAGAGCTTGCCGCAAAACACGGACTCCCGACTGCCACCAAGAAAGACAGCACCGGAATTTGTTTTATCGGCGAGCGCGATTTTAGAAAATTTTTAAGCCAGTATGTAGCGGCGAAAGCGGGAGAGATTCAAACCCTCTCCGGTGAGATCGTCGGCGAGCATCAGGGCGCGGCTTACTACACGATGGGCCAACGCAAGGGGCTGGGACTTGGGGGCGAAGGCGCTGCCTGGTTTGTCGTCGCCAAAGACACTCAAAAAAATATCGTCTATGTGGAACGCGGTGCCGAGCACCCAGCACTCTTTGCGGATTACTTGATCGCGCAAGAACTCACCTGGGTATCGGGCGCTGCGCCGAAAGTCCTGCCCCTCAAATGCCGAGCCAAAGCTCGTTACCGGCAAGTCGACCAGGACTGCGAGATCTCGGTTGCAGGCGAAGGGCAGATACGCGTGGATTTTGAAATCCCTCAGCGCGCCCTCACCCCCGGCCAATCCGTCGTTTTTTACCTCGAAGACCAATGCCTGGGCGGCGCAGTGATCGACACGGTGGGTCCGAGTTACTTTGATCAGCGCAAGCCCCTTCCCCAACTCCACGGCAACTGAGTAAGATGGGCGACATGATTCGCCCTTGGGTTCTATTTGTTTTTCTCGCCGCTCTTGTTTCCGCAAGCGCCTCATCTGGAATGGCCGGGTCCACGAAAGTCACTCACTCGATCACACGCATTCTGGTTTTGGGCGACTCCCTCACTGAAGGGTACGGGGTTGCCAAAGAAGAAGCATTTCCGGCACTTTTAGAGCAAGAACTTCGCCGCACCGGTCATGCCGAAGTGCAAGTCATCAATGGCGGAATCGGGGGATCCACGAGCGCAAGCGGCGTCTCACGGCTTAAATGGCATCTGCGCGCCCGGCCTGAGCTCATCGTGATCGCTCTGGGTGCAAACGACGGTCTGCGGGGCTTAAGCCTCGGCGAAACCCGCAGAAATCTCGCGGCAGTCATTGAACTCGCGCGCCGTCAGGAGCTCAAAATATTATTGGCCGCCATGAAGCTCCCGCCCAATTACGGAAAAGAATATTCGCGCGGATTTCATAGAATTTACGAGGATCTCGCGCGCGATCACCTCTTGCCCTGGGTTCCCTTTTTACTCGAAGGCGTGGGCGGAGAGCCCTCGATGAATCTCGAAGACGGAATTCACCCGAACGAAAAAGGGCATCGCAAAATCGCCGCCACCCTCAAAAAACACCTGGAGCCTCTGCTGTGATCCTGAAACTCACCGACCTTTGCAAAACCTACGACCAAGCCCACACGCCCATTGAAGTTTTAAGCGGACTCAACCTCACTCTTGAAAAAGGCCTGAAACTGGCCATTTTGGGGCGTTCTGGAAGTGGCAAGTCCACCCTCCTTTCACTCATCGCAGGACTCGACTCTCCGACTCGCGGTGAGATCTCGATTGCAGGTCAGGACATCGGCCCCATGAGCGAAAACGAGTTGACGCGGTTTCGGGCGCGCACACTCGGAATTATTTTTCAGCAATTTCACCTCATGGAAAATCTCACCGCTCTTGAAAACGTGAGCCTCCCTTTGGAGATCGCGCGCAATCCAGACGCGATGATCCGAGCGCGCGAGGTCCTCGCACAGGTGGGATTATCGGATCGACTTGAGCACTTTCCATCCGAGCTGAGCGGTGGCGAAAAACAACGTGTAGCCATCGCGCGCGCGCTGGTCGTGAAACCAGCCCTCCTCCTAGCGGATGAGCCGAGCGGAAATCTGGATACCCACACGGGCGACCAGGTCATGAATCTGCTTTTTGAACTCGTCGAGCGCCACCAGATGACCCTCATCTTGGTGACTCATAGCGATGAGCTCGCCGCGCGCTGCGAGAGACAACTCACTCTGCGCGAAGGTGCGCTCTTTGAGAGCGAGAATTCCCCCTCATGAGCTTTTTTTTAAGGCTCGCGTGGCGCGAAATCATCCATAGTCGGCGTTTAAGCCTGTTTTTTATCCTGAACCTCTCTCTGGGACTTACGGGTTTTTTGACGATTGACGCCGCAAAACGCTCCTTTGAGGCAAGCCTCGACTCTCGCTCACGAAAACTTCTTACAGCAGATCTCGCGATCTCTTCGCGACGGCCACTAACCGAAAAAGAAAACGCGCTGATCGCATCGGTACTCGGTCCGGAGCCAGTGATCACCCGAACTCAAGAAGTCTATTCGATGGCGACTTTTTTTGAGGGCGAAAATAAAAACGCCACTACGCGACTCATCGAGGTTATTGGCGTCGAACGCGGTTACCCGCTTTACGGCGAGTTGGTTCTCTCCCACGAAAGCCGGTCCCACCATTGGGATGGGACCTGGATTTATCCCGAGCTTCAGGCGCAGACAGGGGCCAAGGTCGGAGACCGGATGCGTCTGGGTGAATCTGAATTTTCAATCACCGCGACGGTCATCCGCGATTCTGGAAATAGTTTTCGCGGATTTTCGCTCGCACCTCGGGCTTACGTGCCGCTTGAGAAACTGGCTGGCACGGGCTTGATCAAAAAAGGAAGCACGGTTTTTTACGGGCAGCTCTATCGTTTTCCAGAAGCTTGGCTGGATCAGCCGGAGCGCACAGCTTCGCGCCTGGCTCGAGAACTCGAGAAAAAACTCACGGATTCTGCGGTCCAGGTCACCACCCATCGCGATGCCAGTCAGCAAGTGAGCCGTCTCCTCGAATACTTAAGCGACTACCTGAGACTCGTGACACTGGTCGGTCTTTTTTTAGCGGCCCTCGGTGCGGCTTATCTATTTAGAAGTTTTTTAGCTCGACGCCTCAACTCCATGGCCATCTTGATGAGTCTCGGCCTGAACTCCGCACAAGTGAGCCAAATCTACTGGCTACAGCTCGGCCTTCTGGGCGTTTGCGCGAGCCTATGTTCGGTTTTATTTGCAAGCGCCGCGCTCCCTGTTTTTCCGTGGATTTTGAGAGGGGTTGTCGAATTTTCTGAACCCCCTACACTCCAATGGACGAGTATCGCATTCACCCTTCTGACGGGAACTTTCGGAAGCGTACTGCTTGGCCTGCCACTGCTCACTCGCATCCGAGGAGTTCGGCCGAGCGTTCTTTTTCAAGAAAATCCGTTGGGACACTTACCGGCAGACGGAAAAACAAAGCCAGGCAGAGCCACCACTGCCCTAGCGACCCTCCCTGCGATTGTCGCCTTTTACTTTCTTTCGGTGAGCTACTCGCACTCCTGGAAAGTGGGCACTCTTTTCTCGGCGGTCTTTTTTGTGGCGGCCTTGGCTTTGTGCGCATTGGCCTGGATGGGACTTGCGTCCCTTGAGCGCATCGCTCAAAAAGGTCTTGCTCTTGTCCCTCGACTGGCGCTTCGAAATCTTTCGCGTGCGAGGGTCAGCGCCACTGCGTGTTTTGTAGCACTGGGACTGGGCACTCTCATCTTGACGCTCATCGCGCAGATTCAAAAAAATCTGGAGACCGAGATTCAAAAACCGAATGTCTCAGAGGTTCCGAGTCTCTTTTTATTCGACATTCAAGATGAGCAAGTCACGCCTTTGATGAGCTTTTTGCGCTCCAAAAATCTCGAACTCAAGGCACTCTCACCTTTGATCCGCGCTCGCCTGGAGACGGTGAATGGTAAACCTTTTGAACGACTTTCTCGCGATCAGTCCCTACGCACGCGCGAAGAAGAAGCGGAGTCCCGGTTTAGAAATCGTGGATTCAACCTGACTTACCGCACTGCTCTCAGTGAATCCGAAACGATCGTCAAGGGTCGAGAATTTAGCGGGCCTTACGAATGGAAAGCAGGCGCGCCCCCTGCGGAAGTTTCGATCGAGAAGCGATTTGCCGGGAGATTGGGGCTCAAACTCGGTGATCATCTGCGTTTTGATGTTCAGGGAGTGCCGGTCGAGGCCCATGTCGTGAGCTTTCGCCGGGTGCGCTGGACGAGCTTTCAGCCCAATTTTTTTGTTCAGTTTCAGGGCGGCGCACTCGAAGATGCTCCGAAAACTTTTTTAGCTTCGATCGGAAGTTTGGATCTCGCCACGCGTGCGCACCTTCAGCGCGATCTGGCTCAGCGATTTTCAAATATCTCGGTCATCGATATCACCCAACTGGTGGAGCGACTCCTGTCGATCTTCAATCAAATGAGCTGGGCACTTCGTGCGATGGCGGCTCTCTCCCTGGCTGTGGGGTTTGTGGTTTTGTTTTCGGTTTCGCATCACCAGGCGCAGGAACGTGAGAGAGAGACTGCACTTTTAAAAATATTGGGTGCGCGTTTTCAGGATTTGCGCCGCATTTTCGCGCTCGAATTTGGGCTGCTCGCACTCGGTGCTTCGCTCACGGGCGCCGTGGTGAGTGGTGTCGCAGGCTTTTTGATTTCAGCAGTGATCTTTGACGGACTTTGGGCCTTTGATGGGGCGACGCCAATGATCGCGGTCGTGTCCGTAACTTTGTTGAGCGTGATCACTGTGTGGTTTGCCACTCGGAGGCAGCTGACACGTAAGCCCAATCTCGGGTGGAACGCGCGGTCCTGACCGGTTGATGGGTGGGTGCCGTCCGGATCCCCCCCCCTCCCCACGTTTGACGCACTTGCGAAACCAAATGGTGGGCCTGTGGGTTTGCACAGCTAACGCAACACCTGACCCGTCTTACGATGTACCTCATTGGGAGTTCGGTAACCCAGACATTTCCGAGGGCGGTTATTTAGGCGCTCCTCGGCATGACGGATTTGATGAGGCGTAATGCTCTCGAA
>CAMBEX010000154.1 GCA_945865865.1 Bdellovibrio sp. ZAP7 | reverse complement strand
AAGGTCAGCATCGGCACCCGCGACAAAAACCTTTCCGGTGAGCTTTTGCTCTTCGAGTGCCTGAACCGCGCCGTGAGCCATTCCGGAGTTATTGGCGATGATCGCCTGAATGTTGTTTTTGTGCTGCGTGAGAACGTTTTCGGTGGTCTCCATCGCAAGCTTCGGTGACCAACCCGGATGGTACTGCTTCAATACGATTTTGATCTGAGGGTATTTTTTAAGAACACTCATCACTCCAGACGTGCGCGCTTCGGCCACCGAATGACCCGCCTGTCCCATGAGGATCACGTAATTTCCTTTTGCTTGGGTGAACTTCACGGCGGCTTCCGCCTGGAGCTGTCCAACTTTAAAGCTGTCTTCAGTAACGTAAGCGTCGATCTCCACGTTCTTGATCAAGCGATCGTAGTCTACGACCTTGACGCCATCTTGTTTGGCCTGCTTCACGAACGGAGTCGCGGTATCGCCGTTGACCGGCTGAATCACGAGAACCTGGATTCCTTTTGAGAGGAGATTGTCGACCTCGGCGGCCTGGGTCTGTTCACTGTTGTTGCAGGAGGCAAAGACCACTTCGCCACCTAAGGCGTTTACAGTCTTAATGAAGACCTCTTTGTCGCGCTGATAGCGCTCTTCCTGCATGGTGCTCAACACAAACCCGATCTTGGGTTTGGCAGCCCAAACATCGCCGCCTGAAACCAACAGAGCAAAAAAACACACCATCGCGCCAACAAATCGAATCCGCATAAATAGCACCCCTCTTGAGTGGTTTCGGTGTACTGGGCCGTCAGATTTCTGTCAATTGTTCGTCAGGTTACGAATGTTTAGGATGGCGAACCGCCCGGAGATGACATGGTGCGTTGTTTCGGGTTTCACCTTGTACTGACCCGTGCCGGCTGGCACCCTAAGAGTTATGTCGACTCAACTTAGGCAGTTCAGGGCGGGCAGCTACCTTTTTAGGGAGAGCGAGAGTTCTCGTTCGATGTTTTTGATTCAAAAAGGGGCTGTAGCCATACGAAAAACTCGGGGGAGTGCCGCAGTAGAGATTGCCCGCATCTACCCTAACGAAGTGATTGGTGAACTCGCTTTTTTTGACCGTAAAACCCGAAGTGCGTCAGCCGTTGCGATCAATGATGTCGATGCTCTCGAAATCTCTTTTGAGTCTTTGGATAAGATTTACGGTGGAATTCCTGACTACATGAAAACCATCATCGCCTCAGTCGTGGATCGACTCCGCAGAACGAGCGACCAGCTTAAACGACTCCAAAAAACAGAAGTCCCCCAAGATGAGAAGCCGCAGGACCTCAATGAAGACTCTCTGGATGCGGCAGCTGCTCTGGCCGCCACTGCTTTAACTCCCCAGCTCGAACCTGTGCCTGGCGCTGTCTCGACTCCAAAAAAGTCAGACCCTAAAGACTAAGCTGTCGAACCGCCTCATACACACTCACCGCCACGACCTGAGATAGATTCAGCGATCGAACACGCTCGTCGTAAATAGGGAGTCTAAACGACTCGTTTTTGTATCGATCCAGGATCCACTCCGGGAGTCCCTTGGTCTCTTTTCCGAAAATCAAGTAGGTTCCGGGCACAAACCGATGCTCAAAAAGCGTCCGCTCGACTTTTTTGGAAAGAAATACCATCGGGGCATCTTTTGGAATCGAAGCCAAGAACGCCTCAACGCTCGGATACCGAAGCACGCTCAGATGTTCCCAGTAATCCAACCCCGCGCGACGCAAATGCGCATCCGTAATCTCGAAGCCCAACGGCTCCACCAGATGCAGCGTTGAACCGGTGGCTAAACAAAGTCTCCCGATCGACCCCGTGTTTTGAGGAATTTCAGGCTCAACCAAAACGACATTGAGTCCAAACGACATAAAAACTCTTACGGCCTAAGCGTATTGAGCATTCTTGGATAAGGAATCGTCTCACGCACGTGCTCGACTCCGGTAATCCAAGCGACAGTTCGCTCAATGCCCAAACCAAACCCCGCGTGCGGCACCGACCCAAAACGGCGAAGATCCAAGTACCACTTATAGTCTTCTTCCTTAAGCCCATGTTCAGCGATACGTCGGCGCAAAACATCGACACTTTCTTCGCGCTGACCGCCACCAATCACCTCGCCGTAGCCATCCGGGGCAATGAGATCACATCCCAGTGCGTACTTTCCGTTACCTGTAACACCTGGGCCACCGACTTCGTCACTCTGCTTGAAGTAAAAGGCTTTGATCTGTGCGGGCATGTGATGCATGAAAACGGGCTTTCCAAACTCCTCGCCCAGTGCCGACTCATGAGGCGCACCAAAGTCCTCACCCCAGGGAATCCCTACGCCGCGTTTTTCAAGAATCTTGAGCGCATCGTCGTAGCTGATTCTTGGAAAAGGCCCGCGCACGCTTTCAAGTTTTGAAATATCCCGCTCTAGGATTTTAAGCTCAGGAGCTCGGCGCGCAATCACCGTCTGAAAAATATGCTCGATGAATTTTTCGCCCAGATCCATGTTCGAGTTGAGGTCGGCAAAAGCCACTTCCGGCTCGACCATCCAAAACTCCGTGAGATGCTTTCTCGTTTTTGATTTTTCTGCGCGAAAAGTAGGACCAAAGACGTAGATCTTTCCAAAAGCCATCGCGCCGGTTTCGCCGTAAAGCTGACCTGACTGAGTGAGAAAAGCCCTCTCATCAAAATAGGGCGTACTGAAAAGAGTTGAGGTTCCTTCGCAAGCGCTCGGAGTCAAGATCGGAGCATCGAAGCGCACGAAGTCGTTTTTGTGAAAAAACTCTTCGCTCGCAAACATGATCTCAGAGCGGATCCGGAGTGCCGCCCACTGGCGCTGAGAGCGAATCCAGAGGTGGCGATTTTCCATCAAGAACTCAATCCCGTGCTCCTTGGGAGTAATGGGATAGGGCTCGGCCACTTGCACGGTCTTGATCGAGCGCACACCCATTTCAAAACCGCCGCGAGGGGACTGCCTTACGACTCCCGTCACCTCGACCGCCGACTCCTGTGTGAGCCTGTCAAATTCCGCAAAGGCCTGCTCCTCGCATTCGCCCTTAAACAAAACTCCCTGCATGATGCCACTGCCGTCACGCATCACCAGAAACTTAACTTTTCCGGAACTTCGGGTGTTGTAGACCCAGCCCAAAAGAGTAACGGTCTGGTCAATAAACTTCGCGGCGTTACCGATAGAAAATCTCTCGCTCATAAACTCTCCCCTTAAAAATCTGCAGCAAACTGAGCGAGCGTGCGAACGTAGGCGCCACTGGCTCCCTTTTTCGGATAATACGAAAGGTGGGTCAGGCCATAAGCAGTTGCCGCAATATCCAGATGCGCCCACTTCACGCCCGGCTTAATGAATTGCTTCAAAAAGATCGCGCCGCGAATGGTTCCGCCGTTTCCGTCATTGGCGGAGTTTTTCATGTCCGCATAATCCGACTTGAGATCGTCAAAATATTCGTCAAAAAGTGGAAGCTGCCAAATGCGCTCGTGATTGGCATTTCCTGCGGCACGAAGCTCTTCGACCAAAGCGTCATCGTTGCCTAGAATCGCACAGCAGTGCTTACCCAAAGCGACGCTGACGGCGCCCGTGAGAGTTGCCGCATCGACGATTGCGTCGGGTTTGAACTGGTGGGCGTAATCCAGGACGTCCGCCAAAACCAGACGACCTTCAGCATCGGTGTTGATGATTTCAACCGTCTTGCCGTTTCTTGCGGTCACCACATTCCCCGGCTGAATCGCGTCGCCCGAGGGCATATTTTCGGTAAAGGCCAGGATCGTCACGATGCGGTTTGAAACTTTCCACTTCGAAGCCAGAAGTGTCGCGCCAAAAAGCGTCGCGGCCCCGGTCATGTCGTGCTTCATGTCTTCCATTCGAAGCGACGGCTTGATGGAAATTCCGCCGCTATCAAAAGTGACCCCTTTGCCGACAAAGCAAATCGTCTTGGGATTTTTAACACCCTTGGGCGTGTACTCCAGGACTACGACGCGGCCTTCTCGGGTAGATCCCTGACCCACGGCGAGAAACAATCCCATTTTTTCGCGCGCAGCTTCTGCCTCTGTCAAAACAGTGCATTTAAGACCCTGCGCCTGCGCATATTTTTTTGCCTGATCGGCAAAATATTCGGGAGTCCCTTCATTGGAGGGCTCATTGGACCAATCGCGGGTGATGTTCACTGCCTCGGCGGCTGCCGAAACCTGCTCAAGTTCTTTTGCGATTTTTTGAACCAAACCCTTGTCACGACTCACAAAGACCAGGGACTCTGGGCCGTGATAGGTTTCCTGAGTTTTTTTGTATTTTTCGAAAGAATACGCACCCAAAACCAGGCCCTCGGCAAATACGCGAGCCAGGCGCAAGTGCGTGAGGCCTGACTTGATTCCACGCGCCCCCCTCAGTGAGTCCACATCAACGACGGCTTGGCGGCTTTTTTCTACGCAGAGCTTGGCCCATACATTTCCAGCGGCTTGTCTGGCTTTTTCTTCAGTCAGCTCTTCGGCCTGCCCGAATCCCACAAAAAGAACGCTCTCGGCGTCGCCGTGGCCGCCAAAACGTACAAACTGAACAGAGCCCGTACGCGCGACAAAAGCCTCCGACTTTCTCAAGCGATCAACCAGTCCGGAGTAACTCCCTTTAATGGCCGCCGCTTTTTTTCCTGCGTCTTGAAAAAGCGCGACCACTTCCGCATCTGCACCCGTAAAACTCGCGCGGGATTCGAGAGAAGGCAGTTTCCAGGTATGCTTGGGCGAAGAATGTTTCTGCATGAGAGAGTTCCTTAGGAAGTATTCGAGAATTCACCTTAAAATTCGCCTTAAACTTCAGACGACGGGCTGTTATTTAGATGGAAATTCATTAGCATAGGGTCTGACCATGTTGAAGCGCTATCAAGGAACTGTGGGAAGCGTGTTTCGCCTCGCCGATGCGATCGTCATCGGACTGACATGGCTTGCATCCTATTGGTTACGGTTTAACTATCCGCTCATCGAGGTCACCCGCGGACTCCCAAAGTTTGAAACCTACGCAGCATTGCTGCCTCTTGTCATGTTTTTATGGAGCGGGACCTTTGCGCGCGCGGGACTCTATCATTCGCCCAAAATGCTCCGACGCACTCAAGAAGCCCAGCTCCTCATCAAGGCTCACTTGATGGCACTACTTCTTTTTATCGCTCTGACTTACCTGTTCAGCGAGTATCGATATTCACGGGGCGTGATGCTGTACTTTGGAATTCTTGGCGCTTTTGCGCTGGTTTCGTCGCGCCTGATTCTCCGCAATGCGCTTCGAGCGCTCCGAAAGCGCGGCTTCAGGATTCGAAAAGTTCTTATTATGGGCGAAGGGGGCGAGGGATCGGCGATCGACACCCTGATTGATCGGCTGGACAAATTTCCGGAGCTCGGATTTTCGGTAGCCGGAATCCTGACTCCCCAGTCCTCGACCCAAATGAGTCTACGCGGAAAGCCGTGCGTAGGACACTTCAGCGACATCTCCAAGGCCATCGAGAAACTTGAGATCGAACGCGTGGTCATTGCGCTTTCGCGAGCCCAAAGCCAGGAGCTCGACGGAATTTTAAATTCTCTGAAAGACGAACACGTTGAGATTCAATTGGTGCCAGACATTCACGACTACATGACACTCGGATGCGAGATGGAATACTTCGACGGCCTCCCGATCTTGAGTCTCAATGACTCCCCCCTTCAAGGCTGGGGCGCTTGGGCCAAGCGTGCCACCGATGTGATTCTCTCTTTGTTTGCGCTGCTTTTAATCTCACCCTTGCTGATGCTGCTTGCTGGCTTCATCAAGCTCACCTCAAAGGGTCCGGTACTTTACGGACAGCGGCGAATGGGGCTCGACGGTAAAACTTTCGAGATGCTGAAGTTTCGATCGATGCGCACGGATGCCGAGGATGCAAGCGGACCGGTGTGGGCAAAGGCCAGCGACGACCGCCGCACGCCCATCGGATCATTTTTGAGAAGCACGAGTCTGGATGAGCTCCCGCAATTTTGGAATGTCCTCAGGGGCGAAATGTCGCTCGTTGGGCCAAGACCGGAGCGGCCCATTTTTGTGGACCGCTTTAGAGGCGAAATCCCCCACTACATGCTGAGACACAAGGTCAAAGCGGGAATCACGGGCTGGGCACAGGTCAATGGATGGAGAGGCAACACC
>CAMBEX010000153.1 GCA_945865865.1 Bdellovibrio sp. ZAP7 | reverse complement strand
GGCAAGGGCGCCGCAGTGATTCGAGGAATTCAAGAAGCGACTGGCGATCTCATCATGATTCAGGACGCCGATTTTGAGTACGACCCCAAGGACGTCCCCATTCTATTGGAGCCCATTCTCGAAAATCGAGCGGATGTGGTTTACGGAAGCCGTTTCAAAAACAGCTACCAAGTCCGGCGCACTTATCACTACTTCGTCAATCGACTCCTCACGATTTTGAGTAATCTTTTGAGCGGAATATATCTGACGGATATGGAGACCTGTTACAAAGTCTTTCGGGCTGATCTCCTCAAGGCCATGAACCTCAAATCCCGACGCTTCGGGATCGAGGTGGAATTTACGGCCTATGTCGCAAAAACACGTGCGCGAATCTTCGAGATCCCAATTTCCTATTATCCGCGCACGCGGCTGCAGGGCAAAAAGATCAACTGGAAGGACGGCGTTGCTGCTCTCATCCACCTGATCCGCTTCAACGGGGGCACTTCGACTGAAAAGGCTTTTAAATCGCTTCCAGCGAAATACGTCCCCTAGTACCCACTGCCCACGTGCCGAGAAATCAAGCCACAGATAAAAAAAGACTAAAAACCGCGCTCATCGCGTTGGTCCCTGTTTTGGCCGCGCTGGTAGTCTGGCTCTCCCCTCTCGCGTTTGTCCCAGTGCCTTGGCCGGATGACTCCGCTTTTTATTTTGTGGCAGACCAGCTCTTTAGCTGGCCACCTCGCTGGGTGATGCTCCCCCAGGCTCCCTTTGAGCCGAGTTATACACAATGGAACTTTAACACCATGCCGCTGTTTCCGGTCTTGATCGGGATCGGCAAATTTTTTGGAATCAACGGCAGCTTCAGTCTGAAAATTTGGCCCCTGGCCGCCTGGGCTGCGGGGGGGGCGCTCCTCATTGTGACTCTGGCGCGGTCGGGACTTCGCGCGCGATGGCTTTGGCTTCTGGCACTGGCATGGGCACTCGATCCGGCACTTCGCTGGAGCTCGGTACTCGTGCGCCCCGAGTCACTCATCGCACTTTTTGGAGTGACACTCGTCGCGGGCTTGACCCTTGGGTTTCCAAGAAAATGGGAACCTCGCAGATTGTGGGACCCCATCGCGGCGCTCCTGGCACTCGGTGCCTACACCCATTTTAATGCGATTCATCTCGTTTTTCCGGTCATTTTAGCGTTTGCGCTCAAACCTGGGCGGCTTCTAAAGATCGGCGCACTCACTACACTTTACGTTTCACCGTGGATTGTTACGGTCCTCTGGCACTGGGATCTTTTCGAGCGACAAATGCAGATGCAGTGGCGAAGACTTGCTGTTCCCAATAGCTGGCTCGAGTCTCCAAAAAATGCGCTCACGGCGCTCTTTGAAAACATGGGTAGCCCCTATCCTTGGGACGACGCAATCAGGTGGTCTGCGGCCGCACTTTGGATCTTTATTGCTGCGTCCCTAGTCACGCTCCTCTGGGATCTGGGATCCCAAATCCTTTTGCGACTGCGGCCGTCACAGCACTCCACTCGGCTCCTTGAAAAACAGATTTCGCTCATCCCCGCTTCTGGTTGGATTCTGGGTTCAGTCTGGCTTTTCGATTCCAAACCGGAGGTTTGGTTTACCCACTACATCCACGCGGCTCTCTGGACTTGGGCTGGATTTTTTATTCTGGGTACAAGACTACGTTGGGCGCGCCCCGCAATTGCTGCTGTTTTTATGGTGATTTTGGCCGGATTTGTAAAAACCAACGCAGTTCAGTGGTCTCAGCTCTGGAACGATACGACTTGGCGATGGAGTACCTACGAGGCGTTTGTCGATTGCGTCGATGGGCAACTGAGTGATCTCGACCGCCGACTCGGCCATTCCAAACCTCTCAGAGTCTGGTGCCCGACAGCGCCGGATATCACGATTGAGCTCTCGCGACGCCATCCTGAGTGGGAGTTTACTCGTACCTGTGACTTCAGTGATCGCTGGGGCCTGGCCATTCGGCACGGAAAGGAAGTCGAAGCCGTGGTCGTTACCGAAAGCTACTCAAAAATAGCTCGTGACATCGAAGGTCCGGCGGCAAATTACCCCGAAGTTCAGTCCCTGTGGCTGAACTGGAAGGACTACTTTTTAAATAAGCTTTATGTAGATCTAAAATGGAAGCCCCGCCGCTCCCTCTGTCAGCGTGGAAAATGGCAGGCGTTTATTTTTACGAATGAGATTTAAGATTACCGCGTAAAAATGACCGCGCGCCACTCGTTCAACTCACGCACTTCGCACCGAGCGTCCAGTAGCAACGCCGAAAATCGCGCCGACACTTCTTCGACATCCCGATCAATCAAACCCGAAAGAATCATTCGACTTCCAGTCCGTACGGCCAAACGAGACGCCAACTCATCGGCAAATTCGAGCAACACGGGCTTGAGGATATTTGCCATCACCACCGGAACTTCACCCCTGACGATTTGAAGCGTCTTGAAAAACCGAACTCGCTCTTCAACACCATTCATTCGCGCATTATCTAGCGCGTTGTCGATGGCAAGCTCGTCGATCTCCACTCCCTCGACTGTCGCCCCCAATAGGGCGGCTCCGATTGCTAGGATTCCAGACCCACTCCCAAAATCTAAAACGCGAGCCCCTCTGAGCGATTGCGTCTGAGCGAACTGACCGAGCGCTCCTAAACAAAGCTGGGTGGTCTCGTGTGTACCGGTTCCAAATCCAGCACCCGGATTGACTCGCAGATCAACATCTCCGGCGATACGTCCAGCCTGCTGGGCCGGATCGATCCAGGGTGGAATGACATTCCAAAAAGGCGCAACGCGCACGCCCGTAAAAGACGCTTTCCACTTCGCATCCCAGTCTTCGTCTTTTTGCTCAGCGACTGCACCCACTCCGAGCCCGTCGATTTCAGAAAGCAGCTGCACGGCAGTCTGAGCAAAGGGTCGATCAGAAAAATAGAGGGTCGTATGCGAACGCGCGAGACTACCGATCCAGTCGCGCTCACGAGGGGCCTCTCCCGAATCGACTAACCAGGACTCGGTCTCGAGCCCCAAAGAAGCAGCCTCTTCAGATAGCAGTGTTCCTTCGTGAACTCCCAGAAGTCCCTGGTCACCAAAGCGCGCCCAGAGCCAGGAATAAAACTGTTCGCGATCACAAGAGGCGCCCTCCACAAAAAGTGTGGAAGGCACTTCTAGCGGCAAAACATAACTCACGGATCAATCCGATGAGGAGGGTGAGCCCGTTGGACTACCACCACCGGATGGCGAACCACCGCCACCCTCGTGATGTCCGCCCACACTCGCTCCGCGGCCCTGCCCTTGGCGTGGCCCACGAAATTTTCCGCCACCGCCGCCACCGCCGCCGCCACTTCCGCCACTACCCCGGCGTCCACGTCGACGATTATTGGCACCGCCACTACCACCACCTTGTGGATCACGTCCCGCATGATGGCGAGCGCCTGGCCCCCGGCCTTGGCCCTGTGCAGAAGCGCCTACGCCTGAGAGTGCTGCGTCTTGGGCAGCCTGTGCTCGCAAAAATGCCAATCGGTCTTCTTCGGTCTCAAAGAAACCATCGTCATTAGGACCACGACCTTGTCCTGCATCTCCTTCGGCAAGCGACTGTCCACCCTCGCCCGCAACGCCAAAATTACCGCGCTGCTCAGAAGGATCAAACTCAGAAGGCTCAGTGCTAGATCCCGCAACCGCCCCAGCGACAGGAACTGCCACTGGCGCAATAATCACCGTCCCTGCGGGCTTGATCACGACACCCTGGCCGCGCGCCTGTTGTGGATTCGGATTCGAACCTTGTCCCTGTCCCTGACCTTGACTCTGGCTCTGGCCACGACCGCGGCGACCGCGTTCACCTTTTTTCTGTTCGTCTCGCTCCTGGCGTTCAGGCCGACGATCCTGGCGACGGGGTTGCTCTAGCCTAGCCACTGCGCCCGGCGCGCGATCCGAACTCACTTCAAATTGCTCGCCATGAAAATCGGTAACAGCCTGCAGATAAATCTGCTTACGATAGCGGCGCTCCAACTGGTCGAGCGTATCGCGCTCGTCAATTGCCAGCACATCGATCACGTCTGCATTGGCCTGAACGAGAATTTTCTTGGTGTCCCGGTCAATACCAGCGCGTTCAACCTCGCGTAGAACTTCGTACGCCACCGTCTGCTTGCTCTTCACGAAGCCCTTGCCTTCGCAATGCGCGCAGGATTCACACAAGCTTCTGACCATCGTGTCGCGCGTGCGCTTGCGAGTCATCTCAATCAGACCGAGCTCCGAGATTTTAAGAATCGTCGGACGCGCGCGATCTTTTTTGAGAGCTTCTTCGAGCGCGCGGTAAACACGCTGTTTGTTCTCTTCTCTTTCCATGTCAATGAGATCGAGAATGATGATTCCGCCACAGTTACGAAGTCTCAGCTGATAGGCAATCTCCTGAACGGCCTCAAGATTGGTCTTGAGAATCGTGTCTTCGAGATTCTTTTTTCCAACAAATCGACCGGTATTAACGTCAATGGCAACCAACGCTTCTGCCTGGTCCACCACGATATAACCACCGGACTTCAGCCAAACCTTGCGCTCAAGCGCACGAGAAAGCTCTGTTGAGATTCCGTAGGCATCGAAGATCGGAATATCGCCATGATAGAGTTCGACCTTCTGACGGAGCGAGGGCATGAAGTGCGCCACAAACCGCTGAATGTCGTTATAGTGGTAGCGCGAATCGACCATGATCTTGTCGATTTCTTCGTTCACCCAATCACGAATCGAGCGAAGAACTGAGTTGAGATCTTCGTACACCATTGCAGGCGCCGTCACTTCGGCAGACTTTTGGCGAATCTCTTCCCAAAGTCGGGTCAAATAATCGATGTCCTGCTTGATGCGCTTCTCAGACTGTTGCTTGCCGCTTGCGGTGCGAACGATAAAGCCCATGTTCTTGGGGCGAAACTTTTCCACATGCTCACGAAGCTTGCGACGCTCATCATCACGCTCAATCCGGCGTGAAACTCCCACGTGGTCAATCGTAGGCATACACACGAGGTGACGGCCCGGAAGACTGATATGACAGGTCAGACGCGCACCCTTGGTGGCGATTGGGTCCTTGGCGACCTGAACGAGTACTTCCTGTCCTTCTTTCAACAAATCTTGGATATTAACCTGTCCGCGAGGCGGACGCTGCGAGGACTTGGACTTGATCCGCTTGTCCCGACTGCGCTGTTCACGAAATTCTGGGCGAGCCGCGCCAGCTGGGCCGCCGGTACCGACTGGACGAATGATAGAAGCCTCTTGTGGCCGATTGCTGAGTTCGCCATCAGCGCCCCCTGCTCCGGCGATGACACCCTGATCTTCAGCTCCAAGTTCAGCGCGATCCGATACGACGGAGCCTTCATCGGCAACATGTCCCTCAAAAGTCTCGTGTGAGGATTCGTCAGACTCGCTCTCGGCTCCACGCTTTTGGCCCGAGGCTTGTCTTTGATCGCCGCCGCGTTCGGCACCTTCCCGTTTGCGATTTCGCCCACCGCGACGACCGCGGCGATGTTTTCGGCGAGGGTCGCCATCCTTTTCAGACGAAGTTTCGCCACCTGCAGAAACACCACCTTCTCCACCTTCCGCTGAATCCTCAGAGGAACCCTGAGATGCTTCATGGTCTCCGCTATCTTGGCCAGCGCTCTCCTGATGCGAGATCGGTGCAACTGTGCCCGACGGCTGTTCGGATTTGTTTCCTGCACCGTCGTCGTCTCCTCCGGGACCTGCGCCCATGGCTACAGGCTCACCCGAATCATCGTCTTCATCGCTTTCTGGATCGATCGCTTCAAAATCACTCTCGTCAAAATCTTCTGCAGGCGTTTCCTCCGCGAAGCCTTCATCCGAATCTTCTGGGGACTCACCTGACTCCGCGCCTTCAGACGGGGCCTCGGCAGAAGTTTGTTCACCTTGCTCGGCTGGCGTTTCAGCGGCTACCGCCTCAACTTCTCCACCCGCCGCTGCCTGAACCTCGCCCTGACCTTCGCCAGCGGCACCTTCTTCGGCCTCCCAAATTTCAGAATGAACAAAAACGTCATCGACGTATAAAAAAGCAGCTTTTTCGAGACCGATATCCACAAACGCAGCCTGCATTCCAGGCAACACGCGGGTTACACGACCTTTGTAGATATTTCCGACGATCCCTTTTCCTGACGCGCGTTCAACCAGAAGTTCCTGGATCTCGCCATTTTCCATAAGCGCGATGCGGGTTTCAGGGAGGGA
>CAMBEX010000152.1 GCA_945865865.1 Bdellovibrio sp. ZAP7 | reverse complement strand
TATGTCCTGACGACTGTGCTTCAACTCGCCAATACTTACGCTTCGATTGCAAACGGCGGAACCTTTTATCGCCCCCACCTCATCAAGCGAGTGGAGTCGCAGGACGAACTGCCCCTCCAGGAATTTAAACCTGAGATCCTGGACCAAACGCGCCTCTCAGAGAAAACCTATGAGCTCGTAAAACAAGGTCTTTGGGGGGTGGTCAACAGCCCTAACGGCACGGCATACGCTCAACGCCTCCTCGGAATGGACTTTGCGGGAAAAACCGGGACCGTTCAGGTCATCAGCCTCGCGGCCAATAAAATTTATCAAAAATGCGAGAACATGAAGTTCAAGCAACGCCACCATGGAATGTTTGCCGGCTTCGCACCCGCCAAGGATCCTGTCATTGCAGTTGCTGTGGTGGCCGAGCACGCCTGTCATGGGTCGTCGGGCGCAGCGCCAATCGCGCGCGCGATCATCAAGACCTACCTCGAAAAATATTATCCTGAACTCTACAGTGAGCGCGCGGTTGCCGCCAAAATCAAAGCGAGCAGCCATACACTGGCTCCGGCGGCACCTTCTAAGTCCAGCGAAGATGAGGACGTGATTCCGGGCGTAAACAATCCCCAACTCGAACAAGACACGCCAGAACCCCCCGAGGCCGGGAACACCTAAAGGATAAGAGATGCCAACTTACACAGCCACAGAGAGCAGCACTACGCTCCGCATGGGCATGTACGAAGAAGAACTCAAAAAGTTCAACTGGAACATGCTCATCCTGGAACTCGTGCTTTTTGGAATTGGCATCTGGAATCTCATCAGCGCCTCAGGCACTCAGGACAAGGCCTTTGGACTCTACAAGACTCAGCTCCTTTGGTTCGGAATCGGAATGTGCCTGACTGCCCTCACCTTGGTGGGCCACTACTCACTTTTGTCTCGCGCGGCCTACGGTTTGTATATTTTGAATCTGCTTTTGCTGGTCGCGGTGCTGGTAGCCGGCAAGTCCACGCTGGGTGCCCGTCGCTGGATCGGTTTTGGGGGTCTCAGAATTCAGCCCTCCGAGTTCATGAAACTTTCGATGGTGGTTTGTCTTGCCAAGTACTTTGAAACAGATCGAACTGTTGGAGGGTACGGCCTCAAAGAGCTCCTCTTGCCCGCGCTTTTGGTCGGTGTGCCCACTGGGCTGATCATGCTTCAGCCCGACCTTGGAACCGCCCTGATCTTGCTGTTTACCTTCGGTACAATGATGCTTTTTTTGAAAATCCGGCCGCAAACCCTGCTGATACTCGGTATTTGTGCCGCCATTGCCGCGCCTATTGCCTATCAGTTCGGACTCAAACCGTATCAACGACAGCGCCTCGTCTCGTTCATCAATCCAATGGCCGACCCAAAGGGCTCCGGCTACAACTCCATTCAATCGATGATCGCTGTTGGAAGCGGCCAGCTCATGGGCAAGGGCTATCGCAAGGGCACTCAAAGTCAGCTGAACTTTCTCCCCGAACACCACACTGACTTTATTTTTTGTGTTTTCAGTGAGGAGCACGGATTTGTGGGCTGTGTGCTCCTACTCGTTCTCTACCTGGCCTTTCTCACTCAGGGGCTTTCGATCGCCTACCAGGCCAATGATAAGTTCGCGATGATCCTTTCCCTCGGGATCGTGACCATCTTTTTCTGGCACATTCTGGTCAACATGGCGATGGTGATGGGTCTTCTGCCCATTGTCGGGGTACCTCTGCCGTTTCTGAGTTACGGTGGATCGTCGCTCATTACTTCGATTTTGGGTGTCGCGATCCTTACGAACATCGCCAACAAGAAATTCATGTTCTGATCGTCAAAAAGCCGGTGTAGACTTTTTACAGGCGGGCGACTGAAAAGGTATTTAGAAAATCAGGGACAGAACACCTAACGAAAGCAATCCAGAGGATAGCCAAGATGACCCAAACAAACTTCTCACGTACAACCCAGATCGCGATTCTTTGCGCAGCTTTCGCAGGAATGGGACTCAGCATGCCCGGCTGCCCTGGCACGCAAGCATTGCAACAACAGGTCGAAACCCTCAAAACTTCTGAAGCGGAACTCAAAGGCCGATTAGATGCGATGGAAACTTCGAATAAATCCCTCAAGGATGAGTTTACACAGGCCAAGACTCTCCTTGCACAGGTCAGCACCACCGTACTTGAACACGGCGAGACTCTTAAAAATCTCACAGCGCCAAAAGTTAGCCATCCGGCACCGAAAGCCACTAAGTCCAGCAAATCCGCCAAAAGCGGCAAGCGTCGCTAAAGCCGGCTTCCCTGCCTCACATTTTTTGCACTGAGGAGTTCTCGGAGCCGGTTGTGCGGAGTCCAGCGATCCCGGCTCCATTCAGGCGCAATACACTCTTCTTTGTGAGTGGCCGTGGCGCAAAGACGTTCCACGTAGATCTCAGGCGATAGATGCTCGAGAAATTCCACTACAAGCTGGCCGTAATCATCGAGGTTTGCGACGCGAAACGCACCCTCCTCTTTCCAGCGGCGAGCAAGCTCCGTATGTTCAAGCACCATGAGTTGATGCAGCTTTACGCCGCGAACTCCGGTCCCATTAAGAAGCAGCGCCGCATCGCGAGCAACGGCCGCGGGCTCCGTGGGATTTCCAAACATCAGATGAACACAGGTATGCACATGGGGAGCGCGCTTTTTGAGTCTCTCAAGAGCATTCAGTGAACACTGGGCGTCGTGCCCACGGGTGAGCCACTCGAGAGTTTTATCATCAAAAGATTGGACTCCAAGTTCAAGCGAGATGTAAGCACGCTGACCAAGCTCCTCCAGTAAATCGATCACTTCGTCAGGCAGGCAATCCGGTCTTGTACCCACACAGAGGCCGGCAACGCCCGGTTCAGCGAGGGCAGCCTCGTAAATTTCGCGCAGATAAGACACTTCGGAGTAAGTGTTGGTGTAGCTCTGAAAATAGGCCAAAAAATGCTCGGCACCAAAGCGCTCCCGGATCGCCGGAAGCCGCTTGCGAATCTGCTCGCCGATATCGGCCCCGCGTCCCTTCTTTCCAAAGTAAGAACTCGAACCCCGCAGATCGCAAAAGGCGCAGGCCTCCTTGCTGATCGTTCCGTCGCGGGTCGGACACGTCAGGCCGCTCGAAACGACGACCTTGTAGGTCTTTCCGCCAAACGTTTGTTTGAGGTAATGGCTATACGAATAATAGTGCGAGCTTTCGTTTTCGGAAGTGTCCAAGCGAGACTGCTATAGCCCGAATGCGGCTAAAAAATCGATCCCAAACGGATTACTTCGTCTGTCGCCCAGCTTCGGTGTCCGCCCGAGCGCGAAGCCCTTCAAGCTGGAACTTAAGCTTCTGCACTTCTGGGTCAGTCGCCGCGCGAGTCTGAATCTCCTGTTCAATCTTCTCGACTTCTTTCGAGAATTCCTCAAAACGCTTGTCGTCAAGTTCGTCAAGCACCGTGTAGGTACCATAGCCGGCACTGAGCATGACCAAAGTCGCGATTTTTCCGGCAGGACTTTGTTGAAAATGCGGGCTGATTCCGCCCAATTTGACCGCAACTTCCTCGGCGGCCTCCATGCGATCAAAAAAGCTGACGGTCTCACCCTTGACGAGACGACCCGAAAGCGTCTCGTAGCGAGCCCAGCCACCGGCGCTTGCGTCTGCAGCAACCTTGGGATCCACGGCAAGACGAGCCTGTCCTTTGAGCTCGTGCCAAAATTTTCGTGTGTCGTCATCGAGCCGACGCGCAAACGTCACCAGCAAATCCTCGTTTGGAGGAAGCGACATCTGCTCAAGCATGTCGAGCTGCGCCTTGATTCCTCCTTGCGATCTCATGATTCGGCTGATTTCCGGAAAGTGCACACTCCTCGCTCTTACATCGTAGAGCATAAAGAGCACTTCGCGCGTCCACTTCAGTTTTTCGCTCATGGCCGGAATTTTTGCGGCGAGCTTTTGGACATCCTTAAGGATGAGGAGATTTGAGGCAAAATTCACGGCCGCCGAACCCACTTCTACGCGGACCGCTCTCTTGAGACTTTCAGCCACTGCGGCTTTGCTTGCATGAAATCCCTTTTCGACCTCCTCGAGTGTCGGGCGTTTTGCCGAAGCCGGAAATCCATCGGGAAAAGTCAGGTGGTCCGATTCGCGAAGACCCAGCTCCAGGTCCATTTCACGCGCCATCTCGCGGCACTCTGGACTGCATCGCCCTGCGCGTTCGCCCGCCAGATTTTCGAGGTGCATGCGAACCACCCGGTACTCTTCAAAGTATGCACCGACAATTTTTTCCTGTCCGATCTGGAACGATCTCCATTGCGCAATTTCCTTTCGGAGATTGGAGCTTGCAGCAGCGCCACCTTCTCGGGCCAGGCGCTGCTCGCCCTCGGCGACCAATTTTTTGTAACCGTCAGCCAGAAGATGCGCGGTTTCGACCGCCTTAAACTTTCTCTCGACCAGAGCGCGCGCGGACATCTTATCGCCAATGCGAATATAGTAATCCATCCGTGCGAGAAGTGCCTGGGAGTACTGATCCGTGGCCCTGATGCCGCTTCCGCTGAATTTCATGAGACGACCGATCCATGCGTCATAAGTGTCTCTCGTTTTCGCAAACTCGCGGTCAATTCCAAGCGGATCCAAAATCGGCGCGCTTTTTCCGTAGAGGAGAGTTCGCGGATCAGAGATTCCGGAGGCGAGCGCCTCGCGGTAGGCGGCGCGCAAAGTCGCCAACGACTCAGGCCCGGCGGTTCTAAAAAGTTTAATGGCTGCGTCCGTGTCGAGATCCTTGCCGTGATGAACGATCAAGAGCTGAAGCGTATCGAAAACGCCCGGACCCTGGTCCGCACTCATCCGTGCAGGTGGGATTTGACGAATGATTCCGGCAATTGTCCTTGCGTCCACTCGATCCTTGGCCGCTAGGAGATTCAGTCTATCCAGAAACTCAATCCCGGCGCGGGCACAAGGCTCTGCATCACCGCAGGCCTGCAAGATTTCTCGTCGCATGATTTCGCGGTATCGTGAATAGTGCGTAGCAGTAGCGACAAATTGTCCACCCCCACGCATGACCTGCGCTCGCTGGCTCTGCACAAATTGATGTAGAAACGCCGCCTCCTCCTGGGTCACTTTTTCAAAATCTTTCATCAGTATTTCGTAAACCGCCGGATGAGCGGCAAGCTCACTCCGAGTCATTCCTGAAAACAATAGCTGAGCCTCCTTGGCGGCCGCGGGTGCATCGCCGTTTGCCACTACGCCCTTTGAAAAATAGAGCCAGCTCAGCCAGTGATCCGCTTCGTCAGCGCTCTCTTGAAAAATCTTCTTGAATACCGTCACTGGAGCACTGCTCGGGGCTCGATCGGAGCTCCACCGCTTTTGAAATGAGGAGCAACTTGAGGTGCCTAATGCTAGAACAACCAGGGGTGCTAGCAGACGGCCGTAACGAGCTAAGGTGTTTTTCATACAAGTGCTTATCGGAAATCGGCGCTTAAACATTTAGGAATATCTCATAAATCCACGCAAATTCAGGCTGTTACGAGGCCATGCGAACATCAATGCAAGGATCTGTGAATACACGCACCACTCGCCACCCAAATTGATTATTAAGACATTCCCGGTGCGCCCGGATTTTGACGATAAGTAAGCGTGAAAACGCGCACCTATGCCAACGGCCTCCGGGAAAACGTACCCAGGCTCACGACCCGACTCACCGCTTGGCTCCTGCTCGTCGCGTTTCCGCTGACGCAAAACGCCTGCAGCTTCGGAAATTCATCGCGAACGTTCCCCTCACCGTCCGTAAGCCTCTTGGGCACTCGTTCGCAGCAATTCCATCGCGCCCCAGCCTCTGAAAAACAAAACGCAAACCCTGTCTCGCTCGAAAAAACTGCGGACGCCATGGTGAGTTCCACCGTTCCACAAAGGCCCGCTCTTCAAATTCCACCGGAAATCGCTGCTTCGTTCAAACTGTTCAATGAGACGCTTCTTGGAAAACAAGACTCAGGAGGGAGCGCCACCGTCGCGAATGCGAAAGGACTCATTCAACGGGTGGGCGACTCCCAATTGGAGGCCGAGAAAAAAGAAAAATCTCAGCTCAAAATCACGGGCCATGATCCCGAAATTCAAAAAGCATTTGCGCGCGCTGCTGAAATCAAAAAGGAAGTGCAGGAAAAACTTTTGGATCCTGTGCTCGACGGAAACACGCGCTTTTCAATCCTAAAAGCTCATCTGCAAAACGTCGTGTTTCCG
>CAMBEX010000151.1 GCA_945865865.1 Bdellovibrio sp. ZAP7 | reverse complement strand
AGCGAATAGTGTTTACCGTCAACACCCTTGAGAGAAAAATCCGGGGCTACCATCTCTGCCTTGGGAGAAACCGAGTATGTGAGTGCCATACGTCGTGTTTAAGCGAGACTCGGCAGCTCTGTCAAACAAACGAGACGCCGCTCGGAACTCTTAGTGGTATGATTTCACTATGCACGACAAAAAAATCCATCCGCAGCGCGACCCCTTGAAGCTCTTTAAGGACTGGTACGCAAAGGCGCAGGAAATCGGCCTGAGACTTCCGGACGCCATGACACTCGCGACGGCCACCAAAAAAGGCGCGCCCTCGGCTCGCGTCATTCTTTACAAGGGGATCGGACGCGGCGGCTTTCGGATCTTCACCAACTTCAATAGCCGAAAGGCCAAAGAACTCACTTCTAACCCCCAGGCCGCTCTCGTTTTTTATTGGGAAAAACTCAACCGCCAGATTCGCGTAGAGGGAGAGGTCAAACGAATGACCCGCGCGCAATCCATCACCTACTTCAAGACTCGGCCTCGCGGAAGCCAGCTGGGCGCCTGGGCATCCGATCAAAGCGCGGAGATTCAAAATCGTGCACATTTGGACCAGAAGCTGGCCGAATTTGAAAAAAAATACGCCGGCAAAGAGGTTCCCTGTCCGGCACACTGGGGCGGCTTTCTCCTCATCCCCTCAAAATTTGAATTTTGGATCGACCGTGAAAACCGCCTTCACGACAGACTCGTTTACACACGCGTAAAAAAGGGCTGGAAAATCTCGCATCTCGCGCCCTAGAGAATCCCTGCCCGACCTTTTGAAAAATATTTTTCAGCCCAGCGTGAAAGCCTCACAAACGGCAAGCCGATAACAAAGTACATCGCGGCCGTCAGAAGGCCGATTCCGAAATAATCGTAATAAGTCGACGCCAACTGACCGTAGACCTTGGTCAACTCGACCATGGTAATCACCGAAACCAGCGATGAATCCTTCAAGAGCGAAATAAAGTCGTTAGTCATTGGAGGTAAAACCACGCGGGTGGCCTGCGGAATAATGACATGACGGAGTGCCTGAAGTCTTCCCATTCCCAGTGAAAGTGCGGCCTCAAGCTGACTCTTCGGAACCGAAAGTAATCCTGCGCGGTAAACTTCAGCCTCATAGGCTGAGTAATTAAGCGCCAGTCCAAAAACTGCCGCCACCATGGGCGACAACTTGATCCCGATATTGGGGAGTCCGTAAAAAATAAAAAATAACTGAATCAAAAGCGGCGTGCCGCGGATCACCTCAACATACGCAGTAGCAAAAAGGCCCAGCGGTGCGGGCGCATAGAGCCTTACCAATGCGATGAAGAGCCCCACTAAAACCGCAAAAAACATCCCGAGCGCCGACAGCTCCAGGGTGACAATCGCGCCCTTTCCCAGAAGCGGAAGGTAAGAGGCGTATTGCTGAAGCTTTTCTTTCCAGCCGCGCTCGATGCCCATGGCTTTGATGTAGGCGTCGTACTCGACCGCTGGCCGTGATGGGCTTGGGTCATTGAAGTAGTCCGCAAGCATCGGAGTCCAGATTCCCCAGCGATCGTAAATTTCCCGGAGTTTTCCTTCGAGCGTCAGTTTGGCGATTGCCGCGTTGACGAGCCCAAGAAGAGCTTTGTCTTCTTTTCGAATCGCCATCCCGTACTGCATTTGTCCCACGGGCTTACCCACGGACTTAAGTCTCTTGTCTGGATTTCCGTAATATACGGCAATGGGTTGATCCAGCAAAACGGCGTCGAGCCTCCCGTTGGCGAGATCTTCGTAAATGGTGGTCTGACTGTCGTATCCCCGAATTTCAATTCCGCCCTGCTGCTCGAGAATTCGCTCGGCAAGTGCATATTTGAGCGTGCCCACGATTTTTCCGCGCAGATCTGCGAGCGAATGAATGTCGAAGTTTTCCTTACGAACCGTAATCTGCTCATAGGTGACAAAATAGGGATCAGAAAAACTGACCTCGGCACGACGGTCGTCAGTGATCTCAAGCCCATTGACAACGACATCGTAATTTCCGCGCTTAAGCCCCGGGATGAGTCCGTCCCATTGATTTTGGACAAACTCAGGCTCAATACCGAGTTCTTTAGCCAAAGCCGCGACGAGATCGACCTCAAAACCGATCGTGCGCTCGGGGTTTGCGGGGTCCTGCAAGATATAGGGCGCGCCGCCCTCGGAGTCGCCGCCCCAGCGCAGCTTTTTTGCGTGTGCAAAATCCGGCGTGAAGAAACCTAAAACACAAAAAGCCAGCAATGATACGCGGGCCCAAAGGAGGCTGTTCATAAGAACCTCCCTAAGTATTGTCGAGTCCTCTCGTCGCGCGGCTGAGAAAAAATCTGCTCAGCCTTGCCGATCTCCACGATTTCGCCGTCTTCAATAAAAACCACCTCGTCAGCTACCTCGCGAGCAAAGCGCAGCTCATGCGTGACCACAACCTGGGTCATTCCCTCGGCGTCTAAATCCTTCATGACCTGAAAGACCTCGTCCACCAACCACGGATCGAGCGCCGAAGTGGGCTCGTCATAGAGGATCACCCGAGGAGACATTGCGAGCGCTCGCGCGATCGCGCCCCGTTGTTGCTGCCCTCCCGAAAGTTGGGAGGGGTAACGGCCGAGGCATTGAGAGAGCCCCACTTTTTTGAGAAGCGCCTCGGCATTTTGTTCGGCTTCAGCGCGCGAAATATTTTTAACGACCATCGGGGCCTTGATCATGTTTTCAAGCAGAGTGAGGTGCGGGAAAAGATTAAAACTCTGAAAAACCATTCCTAAATTGGAGCGAATTTTTTTGGCGTTTTTCTGAAAATTTCGCTCGCTCTTCCGGTGCTTTTTTTCTGTGATTTCAATAGTAGCACCGGCGACCGTAATGCTTCCTGAATCAAAACTTTCAAGTCCGTTTAAACAGCGAAGAAGGGTGGACTTACCGCATCCTGAGCGCCCGATCACCACGGTGGTTGCGCCCGAAGCAACGTCGAGATCCACACCCTTGAGGACATCGTGGCCGTGATAGGACTTCTTAAGTTCCTTCACAGAAATGAGTGGTTTCATGCCCGTTCGTTTAGCCGATAAATCGACCAATAGCCATGTCCCAATCATCCAAAAACCGTGATTAGAATTGCTTTAAGGCATGGCCCCGCAATAATGAATTTCAAATGCCAAGCCCCAGGGAAATCAGGATCGCTGACTACACCTACGACCTACCCGCAGACCGTATTGCAGCATTTCCTTCTGCGGAGCGCGATGCCAGTCGGCTGCTGATGCTCAAGGGTTCACAGATCTCGCATCGAAAATTTATCGAGCTTCCGACGCTCATTCCCGAGGGCGCGCTTTTGGTGATGAACGAAAGCAAGGTGATTTTAGCTCGAATCGCTGCAAAAAAGAGAACGGGCGGCGCTGCGGAGATCCTTTTGCTCAATCCGGTTCACCCCCTCGACCCCGCGCAGGCGCTCGGCTCACGGGGCGGCTCTCGCTGGAAAGTGATCCTCGGCGGAAAAAAGATTCGCGCGGGAGATCAACTTTTTGCGCAGGGCCAAGGAGTTGAGCTCACGACGGCAGTCCTCACTAAAAACGGGATGGAGGCTGAGGTCGACCTCCAGTGGAAACCTCAGCAACTCTGTCTCTCGGAGGTTCTTGAAAAAATAGGCACCCTCCCTCTCCCTCCCTATTTGGGACGCGATGCCGTTGCGAGCGACTTGGAGCGCTACCAAACAGTTTATGCGCAACGACTCGGTTCAGTTGCCGCGCCGACGGCGGGCCTGCATTTCACCGCTCAAACTCTATCGCGGATAAAAGCCCAGAATGTCGATATCGAACGCGTCACTCTGCATGTGGGGGCCGGAACGTTTAAGCCCGTCGAGAGCGAAACGATGAATGGGCACTCCATGCATGAGGAGCGCATCACCGTATCGCTTTCAACTCTCGAGCGGCTCATTTTGCAAGCCCGGGCGCTGAGGCCCATCATTGCAGTCGGAACCACTTCGCTCCGCACTCTTGAGTCTCTTTACTGGTGGGGCTGCAAACTCATCGCTGGTTCGGCGGAGATTGCTGACAACGATGAAAATCTTAAGGTCACCCAATGGGAACCCTATTTGCTGGCTGATCTTTTTGGATCTGAAAAAAATGACGGCAACCTCCCCACCGCAGTTGAATCGCTTCAGGCTACTCGAGAGTGGGCCTTAAAGCGTGGGCTCACAGAGGTTGTTGGTCAGACCCAACTTCTGGTCGCACCAGGAATCCGTTTTGGAATATGCACCGGACTGGTGACCAACTTTCACCAGCCCGGAAGCACTTTGATCTTACTGGTAGCCGCCTTTGCGGGTGATTGCTGGAGAGATGTCTACAAGCAGGCCCTTGAAGGCGGCTATCGCTTTTTAAGTTATGGCGACTCGTCACTCATCTGGAGAGACGGCGTCAACTGACCTGCACACGCGAAATCAAGAACGCCGCTAAAATCGCGATCGCAGCAAAACTCAAGATCAACACTGCTCCCGCCGCGCAATCTTTTGCGAGCTTGATGGTGGGATGGAGCTCTGGATGAAGCCTGTCGACGAGGTGTTCGAGCGCCGTGTTGAAAAGCTCGGCAGCAAGCACAGCGCCTGAGATCAAAATAAAGACCGCCCACCAAACTGCAGACGCCCCAAGCCAAGCAAAAACCGAGGCGCCCGCAAAGGCCGATAGGACCTGCGTCCGAAAGCTTGCCTCCGTGCGCCAGGCCGAAGCGACGCCGTGTGCGGCAAACTTGAGTCTCTTTTGAAACGATAAATTTTTCACGCAGTCTCAAGACTTGGCGTAAACGATAAATTTTTCCATAAAAAAGATCATGGCCCGAAAAGTGAAAGCCCATTTTCGAATATGAAAAACAATTCTGTTTCCCCAACTAGACACTTGATTCGATTCATCTTCACCGTCGCTATCGCAGGAACTCTCGGAGGAGCACTGGGCGGCGCCCTTCGCGGACCCGCCGGAACGAGCCTCGCGTTTGCGGGAGACCCGAGCCAGCAGCCACCTCTTGGCTGCACACTGACTCAAGGATTTTGGAAAAATCACGAACCAGAAGTTCTAGCCCTCGTTCCCGGGTCCATGAATCTTGGCTCAACCGCATACACTGCTGCAGAGCTCGATTCAATTCTTGGCCAGGCCGTCGCGGGTAACGCATTGCTGATCCTCGCGCACCAACTCATCGCAGCTCAGCTCAATGATCTGAATGGCGCAGACGTCAGTGGAATCGCCGCGGACTTGGCGAACGCAAACTCCTTGATCGGCTCACTCGTCGTGCCACCGATTGGCGCTGGCTCGGTCGATCCAAGCAGTGTCTTGGGACAGCAAATGGTCACCGTGGCGGCAACGCTCGACAACTTTAATAACGGAAACACCTCTGTCCCGCATTGTCCGTGAGCCCTGACTGAAAAATACGCACCGGTAGTTCAGTCGCTTCGACTCCTGCCAAAAACATCCTTTTTCCCGAGCCTATTTTCCCCGCATGTACAGGATCCAAAGTTTTTAACGAACAAGACACGAGTAGAACGAGAAATCCGACGAAGATGCGACCAAAGCGGGCATAGAAGCCCGCCGCGGGAGCGATGAGAAGGATGACGAAGTTATACGAAGTGGATTGTTTGTTAAAAATGGCGTGCCCGGGTTGAGGAGTTTAGAAGCGCGTGTTCTCAGCTTCAAGCGGGATAAACCGCAATAGAAGCCGCATCTTCCAGCGCGCCTGGAGAACGCCACGGCTCGTGCTGCGCTTGCGTTCTCCGCCTCCCGCCGCGTTCTCCAATCAGGATTGACAAATCCAGTTAATTCCATTATTCTAGAAAAATGGAAATGTATGGAGCCATAGAAGCCTTCGCTTCACTCTCCCAGGAGACTCGGCTCAAGGTCTTTAAGCTGCTCCTCGAATACGGGACCGACGGTCTTATTCCAGGCAAGATTGCCGCGGAGCTGAAAATCCCGGACAACACGCTTTCCTTTCACCTTTCGCACATGAGCCGCGCCGGCTTGGTGACCTCCAAGAAGCAGGGCCGCTCGGTGACCTACTACGCCAACTGCGATCTGATCACTGGTTTGATCGAATACCTCCAGGAGAACTGCTGTGCTCGCGAGGCACCGTCGAAATCGAAAAAGTCCCGTAACGAAAGGAAGTGCTGAAATGAAACGCTTTCACCTACATGTCGGCGTGAAGGATCTCGAAAAATCAGTCCAGTTTTACTCCACGCTTTTTGGGCAAAAGCCCACGAAGCTGAAAGAGGACTACGCGAAGTGGATGCTTGATG
>CAMBEX010000150.1 GCA_945865865.1 Bdellovibrio sp. ZAP7 | reverse complement strand
TCCCGGAGGCGAGCTAAAAAAAAAGACCTGACATCGCCTAGCGATGATCGCGGCATCGAGCTGGTCACCTCACGCTTTAAGAGTGTTTTTGATCAGCCGAAAAAATCACGAGAGCCCACGTTTTTTGCGCCCGAAAGTTTTGGGCAGGGGCTCGATCCCGCCGCGCAAGACGACGGCGACGCCGTTGACCTTGCAAACGCAAGTGCCTGGGACGTGGCTACCCGCTACCATGAGTTCAAATCCAAGCCCTCGATGAAAAAACTTGCGCATCATTTGCGCAGAATTTCCGCTGATGCAGTCCTTGAGCGAGCAAAGGCGGTCCTAGGGTCCATTGTACACCCGACAGAAAAGCGCCTGGTGAGCTGGGCGGAACTACCCGGGGATGCTGAGCAAGTCGATTTTGATATTGAGGAAACTCTTGAGTGGTCACCCGTCCCCGTAAGCGGCGCAGTCTTGGGTGGCCGTCTGGGCCGCGTGCCGCTTACACCCGAAGATATTCAAATGAGTTATAGCGTTCATAAACGCCAGCCCGTGGTTCTTTGCGTCGACACCAGTCTTTCAATGACGGGCGAAAAACTCGCGCTCACCGCAGTGGCGCTTGCAGTGGTGTTGCTTCAGTTTCCGGAGGATCCGATCGGAATTGTCGCATTTGAGAATGAAGCGAGGGTGCTTAAGCATCCCGCCGAAAGAATCAGCCTCGAGAGGCTTCTCGAGCGATTTTTAGATGTTCCCGCCCAGGGCTATACCCACCTTGAGGAAGGGATGCGTGCGGCGCTTCAGCTCGTTCAAGAGGCAGAGTCCAGCGGCAAGGGGCGCCCTCCGTCAACGCTGCTTTTGACAGACGGAAAATACACGGCAGGCCGTGATCCCGCCTTTTTGGCTCACCGGTTCACCCACCTCAACGTGCTCAAGATGGGCGCCGAGCGAGCGAGCCTCGAGCTCTGCCGGGAGCTCGCTCATAAGGGCCGAGGGTCGCTGAAAGAGGTCGCCGAACTCGAGCACCTGCCGACGGTCATGTACGGGATCGTTAAAGACCTCTTACGGGGCAGAGCATAAAAATTTTTGGGTTGAGTCGGGCGAGAGATTCGCTATCGTACGGCCCATGCGTGATGATTATAAGTTGAATGGCCCAGTGACTAAGATTGAAGCCGAAGTGGAAAAAGAAGTGGCGCGCTTGCTCCAGGTTATGGCCAAGCACTCTAAGCTCACTCAGTCAGAGCTCGCCAACACGGCGCTCAAGCGCTTTATTGCCCACCACAAGGATTTTTTGCCCGCAAACGAAGGCGGACTTTAGTTCGCGCGTTTCAGCTGAACGATAACGATTTCACTCAGGGGGCCGGGTCTCGGCAAGATGCGGCTTGGATCGGCCTCATCACGCTCAGCAGGAAACTCTGAGTCCTCATGCAATGCCAGGTGAATGACCTTATTGGGGCTATCCATGGCGCCTTCGAGAAAGCTCTCAAAGATGAGTTCGCCGAGCGCCGCGGTTTCTGGTCGAAAATAAGCAACAATTTGAGATGCGTGAACTCCGGGCCATGGACTCTCGATCTCTAGAGACCCACGAGCCAAGAGAGTCTGGACTTCTTCAGCGCCCAATCGGTACTGATCCTTTTCTGAGATTCCAAGCGATTTAAGCTCTTTTACAAGCGACTCCTCAGTCACCGTTTTGGAGACCACTCGAAATCTTGCAAGTGCGGGAGTTGCCTTGGGGCCCGGCAAAAGACTTGCGCGCCGATCACCCAAAATAGAATCCTTTGAAACGCTGGGAGCCACAGGGCTGCAATACGTGAGCATCAAGCCCAGGGCGACAGCACTCACAATTCCGATTGAAAAACGACCCAATGCCATAAAACCTCTCAACGGCGCCTGTGTAATTAAGGCGCATCGAGAGGTGACATCTCCAAACCGCGTGCCAGATCGGCGTCTGAGCGGGTGCGAGCCGCGCCTAGAAATTACGCGGACTTGCCTTGGAGACGCTCTCGCGGATAGCTCAATACTGTCCAAAAACTAGGCAGATAGAAAGCCGTTAGACAAAGAGAGTCGAGCGATCAAGACGTTGCTTGGTCAATGAGTTCCGCAATGTCCATGACCTTCACTTTGTCCTGCATCTCCTTGGTTTTCACCCCGTCGCTCATCATGGTCATACAGAACGGACAGGAGGAGGCCACGATCCCGGCTTTTGTTTCAAGAGCCTGTTCAGTTCTCGCGATGTTGATGCGCTTACCAATCGTTTCTTCCATGAACATGCGTCCGCCGCCAGCGCCGCAGCACAGGCTCTGCTCGTGGTTGCTCTTCATCTCAACCATTCGAATCGAGGGGAGTGACTTGATCACATCTCGAGGCTGCTCGTAGACGTTGTTCCAGCGACCCAGGTAGCAGCTGTCATGAAACGTCACCGTCTCATCCAGACCCTTGGAAGGCTTAAGCCGGCCTTCACTAATCAACTGCGCGATGAACTGGGAGTGGTGAAGAACCTCATAGCTGCCGCCAAAATCCTTGTACTCATTTTTGATGGTGTTGAAACAATGAGGGCATGCCGTCACGATTTTTTTCACGTTATAGCGATTGAGTGTCTCGATGTTGGCCTTTGCGAGGGTTTGATAAAGGTACTCATTGCCAGCCCGCCGTGCGGGATCTCCGGTACACTGTTCCTCGTTTCCGAGGATCGCAAAGCGAATGCCCGCCTTCTTGAGAAGGCTTGTAAAAGACCTCAGCACCTTCTTGTTGCGGTCGTCAAAAGATCCGGCACAGCCCACCCAAAGGAGTACGTCGATCTCTGGATTCTGGCTCATGGTCTGCACAGAAAGACCCTCAGACCAGTTGGCGCGCTCCGAATTATTGAACGCCCACGGCGTGCCGTTGATCTCCATGTTCTTGAATACTGTTTGAAGTTCCGCGGGAAAGCGCGACTCCATCATCACGAGATTTCTGCGGATGTCATAGATCTTGTCGGTCTGTTCGATAAAAACAGGGCAGGCAACTTCGCACGCGCGGCAACTTGTGCAAGCCCAGATGACATCCTCAGTTACGTTGTTGTCGATCACTGGCGTAACGTCGTCAGTCTTTCCAGCAAGAATAGCGGTCTTATTTTTATAAAGATTTTCTTTAAGGTCCTTGATGATCAGCTTCGGACTGAGAGGCTTTTGCGTGTTCCACGCCGGACATACGTCCTGGCATCGTCCGCACTCCGTACAGGCGTAATAATCGAGCGTGTCTTTCCAGCTTAGGTCCGTGATTTTTGCCGCACCATATTGAGTGACCGACTCGTCTTCGAAGTTGATCGGGCGCATGGCCTTCTCGCGCGGTAGGTGCTTGAGAAAGGTATTTGGAGCAGCGGCCACGATGTGCAGGTGTTTGGAGTGCGGGATGTAAACCGCAAATCCCAATACGAGCAGCATATGAATCCATTTAAAGAAAACAGCCAGGGCGTGCTGGGTTTCGGGTGAAAGGCCAAATCCGGTAATGATTGAGGCCACGAAATTTGAAAAGGGGAGCGAGTTCTGGAACCAAGGCTGATCGCTTGAGAGGTGAAAACCATTCATCAGAAAAATCGAAACCATCAGCGCCGCGGTGAAAATCAAAACGATGTTCGCGTCCTTTGATTTTCCGAGCCCCTCAGGCCTAAGGACCAGGCGACGATAAAATGCGCCAGCAACGGCAAACAAAATCGCGAAGGTAAAAAAGTCCTGAACAAAAACGAGTGCGCTGTAAGCGGATTCACCCACAAAAGCCAGGTTCCATGACGAGTGGATGGTGTTGAGAAACTGTTCGATCGTCCCCGCTGTGATGACGATAAAGCCCCAGAAAATGGTGGCGTGCATGATGCCAACCCATTTTTTACGTAATACGGCCTGCTGGCCGAGAACGTTAACAACGGTAGTGGTGATTCGCTGCGGGAGTTGATCCAGGCGCATCGGCGCTTTGCCGTGATGCGCTTTCATCAGCCTAAAGAGAATTCCGAAGCGATATCCCGAATAACCAAATGCTGCGGCCGCAACGGGGAGAAACAAGAAGGTTTGCCATGTCATAGGTTTCCCTATTGTACGTATCTTGGCGAAAATGCTCAAGAAGACGCGGCAAGTGGCAGTAGTTTTGGAGCGGGTTCCCGCGCAAGGCACGGGTTAATAGAGCGTCCGACTATTGACGGTGATCAGTGTTCTTTCGTTTTTTTGAATTCCTCTTTAAGAAGAGGAACTAAAGCAAAGAGGTCTCCAACAATTCCGTAGTCAGCGACCTGAAAAATAGGCGCCTCGGGGTCCGTGTTGATGGCGACAATGACCTTGGAACTTCTCATTCCGGCTAGATGCTGGATGGCCCCACTAATTCCACATGCAATGTAAAGCGTGGGTGATACGACTTTGCCGGTTTGACCGACCTGATCGCGATGGGGGCGAAAACCCGCATCGACCGCAGCGCGCGACGCACCGACCGCAGCGCCCAAGACGTCTGCCATTTCTTCGAGGACTTTAAAATTTTCCGCGCTCTTGAGCGAACGACCACCAGAAACGACGACCGAAGCCTCGGTTACGTCAGGACGCGCGCTGGAGCCTTGAACAACTTCAGCCACCTTGGTTTTGAGGTCCCCTAGGCTAGGTGTGAAGCTCATGATTTCGGCGGATCGCGAGGAGTCTGGTTTTGGAATGCCGAGAGCATTGGGACGAACAGTGGCAAGCTGTGGGCCGCTTCCCACAAATTCAACTTCAACAGTGGCCTTGCCCGCATAGACGGGGCGGCGAACCTTGAGTTTACCCCCATCAAATCCAAGCTGAATGCAGTCACTGGCCAGTCCCGCGTTCAGTTTTGCCGCAAGTTTTGGCATGAAGTCGCGCCCAGTGGGCGAGTGCGAAGCGAGAATGACGTCTGGCCCCACCGACTTGGCCAGCTCAGCGATAGCAGCGCAGTAAGCCTCGGCCGTGTAATTTTTGAGCGAAGCGTTTTGCACGACGTGCACCTTGCTTGCGCCGTATGCGCCCAGCTCCTTGGCGAGATCTGCAACTCCGTCTCCCAGGAGAATGGCGTGAGTGTCGTTTCCGGCCGCGGCAGAGGCGCCCAGAAGTTCGAACGTGGATTTTTTTAGCCTGCCGTCGCGCTGTTCAACGATGACAAATACTTTAGCCATAATCAGATTACCTTTGCTTCTTCGTGGAGCAATCGAGCCAATTCCTTGGCTTGAGTGGCGGGGTCACCCGCGATTTTTTTTCCGGCTTGCTTGGCGGGGGGAAGCTGAAAGTTTTTGTAACGAATTTTTTGATCGGCGTCCGAGGTGCCGATGTCGGATTCCTTGAGCGCCTTCACTTCTTTTTTCTTGGCCTTCATGATGTTTGGAAGGCTTGCGTAGCGAGGTTCGTTCATCCCTTTTTGTGCGGCTATCAACGCAGGAAGCGGCGTTTCGACCATTTCAAAGGCGCCACCTTCAATCTCGCGTTTACACTTCAGTGAGGTTGCGCCGTATTCCACGGCCAAAACAACGGTGACATGAGGTATGCCCACGTACTCAGCCGTGAGCTGTCCCACTTGTGCGGCGCCGTCGTCGATCGCTTCTTTTCCTGTGAAAACGATGTCGACCTTGGGTTCTTTTTTTAGTGCACCAGCGAGAGCTTTTGCAGCCCGATTATTGTCCGCGCTCTCGGGTGTTTCGATGTGAATTCCGTTGTCCGCGCCCATGGCTAATGCGGTTCGAATGGTTTCAACAACGCGTGCAGGCCCCGCCGAAAGCACAGTGACGGTACTGCCAGGATTTTTGTCGCGAAGGCGCAAAGCTTCTTCGATAGCAAACTCGTCATACGGTGACATGATCCACTTGATTCCAGCGGTATCGATCCCGGAATTGTCAGAATTGAGTTTTATCTTGGTCTCAGTGTCGGGAACCTGCTTGATGCAAACATAAATGTTCATGGCGTAAAACTATATAGATCCCTTCAGGAGTTGCGCAACCTGTTTTAGTACGCTCGCTTCACTACAAAGCGTGAATCGAACAAAGCCTTCGCCGGCTGCCCCGAAGCCGGTGCCCGGCGTCGAGACGATTCCCTTTTTACGGATCAGGTCCAAGACGTAGCTTTCGGAGTTGACGCCCGGAGGCAGTTTGGCCCAGGCGTAAAATGTTGCGTCGGGAGTTTTGCAGTTGAGGCCGACTTCTCGCAACGCAGGTATCAGGATGTCGCGTCTCTCCTGATAAATTGTCCGAAGCTCAGTACAAAAAGGTTCGTAATGATCCAGGGCTTCAATGCCAGCTTCTTGGCACGCATTGAATGCGCCCGAGTCAATGTTGGTCTTGA
>CAMBEX010000149.1 GCA_945865865.1 Bdellovibrio sp. ZAP7 | reverse complement strand
CAGAGCTCCCAGTGAGGTCGACCTGAAGCTGCTGCTCTTCATACAAAAGACACTGTCCCGAAGGATCGTAAATGGTGAGTTTGAAGTCGACTAAAGTCTCGACAGCTTCTCCGGTCTCCGTAGAGAGGAGTCGCCCCGTGTAGGTGAAGGTTTGGGAACTGGTCGCAGCAAAGCTATCCGCTTGAAGCATAAGCCCAAGCGTCAGGAGTCCCGCAAACTTCAGGAAAACCGATTTCTTTTCCGCCATTTTTAGTGATTCAGTCAAATACACAACGCACGTCCCGCAACTGAACAAACCGCACTCTTCATTGTCGGCGAAAACAGTTCGCTCCGATAGATGTGTCAGAGGGGACACAGAGGTTGAAATGAGTAAGGATTAGAGTCCGTCGTAGAGGGCGCCGCGGAATCCAGAAATGGCCATGATTTTCGGGTCGGGTTGTGGGCCAAACTGTACGTCGCCGCTAATGGTCTCACCGATGGTCGCGTGGACCGTCACCGCACGCTGAGTAGAGGAGCCGTATGAAAAGTTCGATCCAGACACCACCGCAAATCCCCTGATGGGTGCGAGGGGTATGGTGACGCTGGAGAGAGTTCGAGTCCGCTTCATGAGCGAAACCTGGGTACAAGCGGGACCGGCCGCTAGAAGTAATGCCATCACCCATAAAAATAGGTGTCTCTTCGCTATCATCGCTTTTCATTATGCCTCCGTCCCGAGCAGCTGAAAACTGTGTCCACACCGACACAGTTTTAAAATCAGTTTCGTTGAGAGAAGCTCAGTCATGCGGCTACAAAGAGGTACGTGAGAAAAATGCGACTCAAGGGTGTTTATCAATTAGTTGGTTTTTGCCTGGCAGTGCCGAGTTTTATGATTTCGAATATTTTTGCCGCTGATGCGTCGGCACAAAACGAAGAGCCCGGTTTCGCGATTCAACTGGCAACCGAGTCTCAAACTCGGTGGGGCAAAGTTCTGAGATTTTCCGCCAAAAAGCCAGTGGCTCAGGTTGAGGAAAATGAAGTCACCAAGCTCTTCGCGCATTTTACGATTGAGGTAAGGGACGTTAACTGGGGACTCACTTCGTTGTCTTCCGCCGCCCCCGTGGCAGAGGGTCCGGCAGGAAGTTATTTGACTGCTGGACTTCCCGACGTTCAGATTATTCAGGTCGCAAACCAGCTTGGGCAGTTTTCAGTCCGGGCACGAATCAAAGCATTAGAGACTCGAGTAGAGCTTCAGGCGGTGCATATTTCGGGCGAGACTCAACCCGTGCGACTTTTGATGGGCTATCCCGGCTGGAGTGGATTTGCAGAAAAACACTTTCGTCCGAAGACCCCTGAGCCCGCCCCCGAACCCCAAATCTCGATTACAAGCCATAGCCTTTCGCCTTCTTTGGCCTATAGTTCCCTGACCTATCGGCAGACGGACGTAGATGAGTTTCGTCAAACTGCATTGACCGCCAAACTCTCATATCTCTACCGCGCGGGCGCGAAGGTGAGCTTGGGACTGAACACCTTTTTTTCCGCCGTGCCATTTTCAAGCACGCTTGCGGGAGTCAGTGCGCGCTACATTGGGGCAAATGCAAGAGTGGGTTACGAGATCATGGCGAGAGACGATTGGAGTCTTTCGATGATGACGGGAGCCTACTTTACGACGATGATCGTTACCGATTCGCAGTTTGGATTTCGTGATCTGATGGGGCCCCAATTGTTTCCGGTGCTCGCTCGCAAACTAGGCGACAGGACAGTTTCGGCGTATTTCAAATTTTCGCCGGTAGGAAGTTCATTTTGGATCCGTGACATTTCCAGTCGGGAGATTGCCGGTGGAGTTCGCTACGGTTTTTCGGCGCTCGGAAAAACCGCGGCCGTTACGGTCGACTACGCGCAGTTGCTTTTGAATCTAGAAGACGGGCAGGCGGAAAACGATTCGCTTTCCATCGGAATCGAGATGGGCTTTTAAACCCCAGTCACGTAGCTGGGTCGCAGGCGCATGATCTCGCGCACGCGATCGATCGGAAGAGCAGGAGAGCTGTGGCGCGCAACTCCCTCCATGGGGTCAGCCATTAAAATCGAATTGAGAATCGCCTCTTCGGTGGCTTCAATGGCAGCGCCATAGAGTGGGTCAATGGCCATGTCTTTGAGAATCTCCACCGAGTAGAGCGGCGTGGTGCTCTCTCGCGGCACGCGATTGGCTGTCGAAAACGCGAGCATGATTTCACCGGAACCGTGCGCGGCCATTGAACCTACGCGTCCCACTCCAAGCCCCATGCGCTTGGCTAGGCGACTGAGTTGGTGCGAAAGTAACGGAGCGTTGGTTGCGAGCACTGCAATGATGCTTCCGTAATTTTTTTCACGACGTCTCATCTCAGCAAACTCGGGTTCTAAAATTTGCCCGACCGGAACGCCGTCCACGCGGAGCTCGCGCATGACTCCAAAATTGCTCATGACGAGAACTCCCAGCATGTACTCGTGATCGTGAATCTTCACGCGCCTTGAGCTCGTGCCGATACCTGACTTGAAGTCGCAGGTGACCATTCCGGTTCCGCCACCCACCGCGCCCTCGGCAACGGGACCGCCTGTTGCGCGCTCAATCGCTTCGATCGCGTGTTGAGGCCTGACATGATGACCGACGATTTCATTGAGCCAGGAGTCGTCGCACTCGCCGACCACCGGAATCACAACATCGTGAATATTGCCGATTTCTGGGTGTTTTTCGGTCATGTAGTGTACGACGCCCTCGCCGCAAGCTCCGACCGCAAGAGTGTTGGTGAGAAGGATGGGGGTTTCGATCAAACCCCATTCGTTGATCTGAGTGAGGCCGGCGAGTTCGCCCGCACCATTTAAAACAAACGCCCCGCCGATCACGCTGTTCATAAAAACGTCGCCGTCTGCGGGAACAATAGCAGTCACGCCCGTGCGCGCGATCGTCTTACTGCCGCGCGAACCACTGCCCTTTACGATCGTGGTGTGGCCGACTCGCACGCCTTCGACGTCGGTGATGGCGTTGTGGGGGCCGGGTTCGTAAAAGCCGATTTGGATGCCTAAGTCGCGGGCGCGGCAGCGCGGTGTTTTTTTCATGAGAGAAGCTTTCTGTGGAAAGAGAAGTGAACCTCATTGCGGCGGAAGTTTTTGCCGCGAGTAGGTTAGCCTTTCAATTCTAGATTACGTTTCTCTTTAAATCTACGAATTGCTGGCGCCATGATCTCGCCGATGAGATCACGGTAACCAATTCCAGCACTCTCTGCGATCAGGCACATATCCGACCAGCCCGGAGTCAGCCCCGGCAGCGGATTGCACTCGATAAAGTTGACCTGACCCTTGGCATCCATTCGAAGGTCGATGCGTGCGAAGTCGCGACAGCCGAGCACCATAAAGATCTTGCGCGAAATCCGCTCGATGGTCTCTTTGAGGCGTGGTTCGAGTTGAGCAGGGCGATCGTAGCGGACTTCATCGTTGCTGTTGATCTTGTGTTGGTAGGAATAAACAGGATTGGGGTCTTTTTCTCTTTGTGTGAAAACGATCTCCATCGGTGGAAGTGCCTTCACGCGTTTTTCGCCCAAAAGTGCCACCGTGAACTCGCGCCCCGGCAGGTACTCCTCGATCAGTGCGGGTTGACGGTAACGGTCGATGATAAAAGCAGCCTTCTCGCGAAGTTCGGCTTCGTTGTGAGCGACACTCGTTCCGATCACTCCCTTGGAGCTTCCTTCGGCAATCGGTTTGATGATCGCCGGAAACTGGATTTCTTTGTTCAAGCGCTCTTTACCCGTGTGCATGAGCTGAAAGTCTGGCGTGGGAACTCCCGCTTGCGCGACAATTCGTTTAGCCAAGCCCTTGTCGAGCGCGAGTGCAAGCGTTGCTGAGTCTGAGCCCGTGTAAGGAATATCGAGCAGTTCCAAGAGCGCTGGGACCTGAGATTCGCGATTTCGTCCGCGCATTCCTTCAGCGATATTGAAAACAATGTCTACGTCTTCGGGGCGAAGCTTCATCGGAAGATCGGGCGTGGCTTCAAGATCCACCACTTGATGCCCGTAGGATCGAATCGCCTCGCGAATCGAGTCCAGGGTTTTGGGTGAATCAAACTCCGCTTCAGCATCCGTGGTCACATCAGTCGTCGGAGTGATGCGCTTGAGATTGTAGGTAAAACCCACGCGAAGGCTCAGTTTTTGAGGCTTTTTGGTGACAGCGTAACCAATCCCATAGCGACGGCAGGTGGATTGAAGGACTTTTTCGAGAACCTGCTCGGTGGTCTTGAGTCCTGCCTGGGCAGCGGCGAGATAAATTCCGGCGCCGGGCTCGAGACTGGGGAGCGCGTTGACTTCGATAAAGTAGATCTCGCCGTTTTCGGTGATCCGGTAGTCAATGCGGCCTAGGTCTTTGACGCCCAGTTGATCAAATACGACTTTGGAGCGCGTGAGGAGCGTCTGATAAGCGGGGTCCTGCTTGTCCAGGAGCTTGACCGAAACATGGTCAGAAAGCTCGTTTTTTAGGGCATAATCGTAAATTTGATGGCGACGCGCCTTGCAGATCTCCTCGTCAAAAACATACTCGATCGGGGCAAGCACACCGTGGGTCTCGGGAGAAACCCCGTCGATCATCGGAACGGCCACGTCCTTACCGACGATAAACTCCTCAATCAAAAGTCCGTTTGGATAATCAGCCAGCAAAATAGAAGCGCGCTTTTTAAGGGTCTCGGCGTCCTCGACGATCGAGTTGACGGTGATCCCTTTGGAGCTGCCTTCAAAGTTGGGCTTAATAATCAGCGGAAAACGCAAATCGAGCTGACTCAGATCGGTCAGAGCCCGGAGAAAAAAGGACTTCGGCGTGAGGATCCCAGCCGCTTCGACCACTTTCTTAGTGAGTGCTTTGTCGAGGGTCAGCGTGCAGACGTAAGCGTCGGAGCCGGTAAATGGAATTCCGATTTGCTCGAAAATCCCTGGAAAAAAGCCCTCACGAAACCTTCCGCGATGACCTTCGGCAGTATTGAAAACGATTTGCGGAGAAAGGGCCTCGAGTCTTGCGATCGTGCGTGATGCAGGGCCACTCACTTCGACGGATTCAACATCATGCCCCAGGCTTTCGAGGGCTTTTCGAATCGCCGTGACCGTTTCGATCGTGTCAAACTCGGCTTCCGATTCGGCTTGGCTGGTCTTTAAATTGTGGGTGAAAGCGATTCTCATAACGAGAAATCTACGGACCGTTTTTCATCGCTTCAAGTGGAGATTGGGGTTCGACGAAAATTTTTTACTCAGCCATAACGGTGACGGACACCAGAAGGATCGCCCCGGCCACAAGCTGGCCTCCTGAGAGCGGTGAGCCCAGCCACTTCCAGTTCACAAAGACGGCCGCTAGCGGAAACAAAAGCTCTACGAAAGTCGCAATACTTGCGCGGGTTTTGGCCAACCCCGCATAGTAGGCGATCATGGCGGCAAGTCCCGGTACTAGGCTCATATAGGCCAGAGTTTTTAGATTCTGGCCATCTGAGAGGATTTGCGCTCCGCTCTCAAAAACCTGAGTACCCGCCGTCAGCATCAGGACGAGAAGCGTGAGCATTCCAAAAAAAAAGCGCCAAAAAGTAGCCTGAAATGGGCTGGTTTTTGCCAAAAGAACTTTTCCAGCCACAGTTGCGCCGGCCCAAAGTACGGCGGCGGCAAGGGCGTAGATCACGCCGCTGGACTCCCAGGTGGCAGCCCCTCGGACAAATCCCAGGTCGAGACCGGGAAAGCTCAAGACCAATCCGGCGACGAGCGCGACCGGCGCCCAGAGAAAAAAGCGGCGACCGGGGCGCTCTTTGAGAAAGAGCATCGCCAGCAAAACGCAAATGACGGGTTGGAGCTTTTGCAAAAGGATGACGACGGACGGGTTGAGAAACTTAAAGCTTGAGGTGAAGAACACGGTGGCCATGGCCGAAGCCCCCGCGCCAATGCCGGCAGCGGCAGCCCAGGCTGAGGGCGTGAGAGAAAAAAGTCTGCGCCGATAGACCAAAATCGCAAAAGGCAGCATGGCAGCGAGTGCTAGAGAGTGTTCGAGAAAAACCAGCATGACTGGGTTCATTCTCGCAAGAGCCGGAACCCGAAAGAGCGCGTCGGTGGCCCAGAGAATCGAGGCGATTCCGACTAAAGCGGCGCCGCTTGCTTGAGTTTTCATGCGGGGCTGGACCCAAGGTTTTTCCACCAGCCCTCAAAATTTGCGATCGCTTGCGTGGCCATGGCCTCGCGCATGAGGTCACGCTTGAGTCCCGCGATTCCATCAAAAAGGGTGGGATCGAAAAGGCTGAAATTTGCGTTGTTGGGCTGGTAGTTTTTTTCGTCCCCCGCGATTATGTGCCTGAGAAGTGCGCCCAAGGCAGTATTTGCCGGAGGAGCGAGGTGGGGCAGATTTTTCAAACGCTGTTCGATAAAAACCGCAGCGAGCAAACCACAGGCTGCCGATTCGAGATAGCCCTCGACGCC
>CAMBEX010000148.1 GCA_945865865.1 Bdellovibrio sp. ZAP7 | reverse complement strand
TGAAGATCGGCGTGATGTTCGGCAATCCTGAAACCACAACGGGCGGTAACGCGCTCAAGTTCTACGCTTCCGTCCGCATGGACATTCGCCGTATTGGGGCGATCAAAGACGGCGAGAACGTCATCGGCAATCGCACTCGCGTGAAGGTCGTAAAAAACAAGATGGCTCCTCCTTTCAAAGAAGTCGAATTCGACATTCTTTACGGCGAAGGCATCTCAAAAGAAGGCGACCTGCTCGATCTCGCATCCAACATGAACATCATCGAAAAGAGCGGCACCTGGTACACCTACAATGACGAGCGCATTGGACAGGGTCGTGAGAACTCCCGCAACTGGCTCAAGGAACATCCTGAAGCCATCGCCAAGATCCGCGCAGAAGTGCTCAAGCAATCCGGAATCGGCGTCAAACCAGCCGAACAAAACCCGGCCGGAGCGACTCTTGCCGGAACACCGACGATGGCTCCTGCCCATACAGCCACTAAGTCGGGCAGCACCCTCAACAACACCAAGACGAGCACGGCTTCGACTTCCGCAAAGAAGTAAGAGCCCAGCCTAAAATCTGTAACGCCGGGTGCTCATCTTAATGATGGGCACCCGGTTTTTTTTTGCCTTCAGGATGTCTTGACTCAAACTCCGCATCTCAGAAGTACGCGAATTTCCCTGCCTTTCAGGAGACTTCGCCCGATTTTATACGACACCTATCAAAAGTTTAGACAGTTACCCCCTCTAAAACCCCGCTAAAAACCGTATAAAACCGATTTGAGCTGGCATCACCCTTGCTCTACTAGCTGCAACCCAATGAGGAACAGCCTGCGTGTGCAGGGCTGAAGTTGAGAGAAGAAGAGAGGAAAAGAAAGAGTATGAAAAAGAAAATTGCATTGATGGTGCTCACAGCAACCGCGCTCGCGGGTTGCGGACGAGATCGAAGCGGTAACTACCAAGGAACAGAAACCTCCATTATCTATGGAGGCGCCCCGTTCAGTCAGGAAGTGACGATTGCGCTGACCGAGTCCGAGGGTGAAAATGTCTATGGACAGTGGCAAGGCGCAAGCGGTGCCGGTTACTTCACCGGAGTGATGAAGTCTGATCGGATCGAAAATGTGACCTTGCAGCGAAACGATAACACCATGGCTCAGACTCTCATCGGAGGCAGCTACTCTGCCTATTCGTGGAATACCGGAGCCTACCCAGCTACAACGGGTACCTCGACCACAACCCCCACTCGAGGCTGTACGGGTTCATTCGTAGGAACCTTGATGATTACGGATGACGGAATCATGGGCGCCTTGCAGGCCCCGACGCAGACCACGGCAAATCTAACTCAGCAGTACAGCACCGTGAACTCCGGTTGTTCGGAAATTCGAATTCAAGCGATGAAAAAATAAGTCGCTGAGGTAAAAAAAAACGGCCGGAGCGAACCCAAATCGGGATCACTCCGGCCGTTTCTTATTTAATTTTACTCGTCCTGCGCCAGGCGCCTGCGCCTTTGAATCATCCAGGCAAGCCCCACCAAGGCGAGACCTCCTGCACCCAAAATCTTGGGATCCTTGAGCTGACTCATCAAATCGCCGCCGACTGCCTGAGCGTTTTCTTCAGCGGTTTGAGTTGCCGACGCCTGAGCCGGCTCCCTCGCGGGTTCACCTGCTTGAACTTCAGAGGCCTGTTCTGCTGCCGCTACTCGTGTACGTTCAGCGGCAATTTTTTCTTCGGCGGCACGTGCGGCAAGCGCTGCCTGTCGTTCGTTCTCTAGGCGTGCGCTCGCCAACTCCGTAATGACCGCTTCTGTGTTCAACTTCACGGGAGCGATTCGAATCAAAGATCCAGGAGATATCTGATCGGCGGACTTGAGTCCCGGATTAGCAGCGAGAATTTCTTTCCAGCAATCCGCGCATCCAAAGCGCGCCTTGGCGATTCCTGAGAGCGACTCTCCTGGTTGTATTTTATGGCTCTCGTAAGCAAAGCCAAAATCCTCAACGAGCGATTTCATCTGCGACGAGTCGGTGGGGCGACTGGGCGAATTATAATAAACCAGGGTGCCAGCCACGGGTTTTACGCCGGGATTCCACTTTTGAAGTTTTTCAGCCATGGCGGGGTTTCCGTAAATCTTTTGCGCGAGATCAATCCAAGTTTGACCCGCACCGCGCACAAAACCATACGAATTGACCCATTGGCCATCCACTTGAGCGGGCGTTTCACGCGGTGAGATTCCGGTGGAATTACCCTTCCAGGGTGTCTGAGCTTTTTTGGGGAAAACCGAAGAAACTTCAGTCCCCGAATCTTCGTTGGTGGCAACCTCCTGAGCAGGCTGCTCGACGTTCGCCACCTCTTGCGTTGCGCCATCAGTAGATTCCGAACCACTGGGTTTCTCTGTACTTTCAGAAACCGTCTCCTGGGCGCTGTTGTCTCCGGAGTTTTCGGATACCGCGTCAGTGCCCGCGTCGCCACTTTCACCCTCAGATTCAGTCCCAGAAAGTTCAACGTCCTCGGAACCCTCCTCACTTGTCGCACTCGACGAACAGGCATTGAGCCCGCTCAAACCGAGAATCAACAGCCCTAGGAGCCACGACAACCGCCACGAATTCTTGCCAACCATTGTCACACGGATACCCTCCAAACTTTGAGGATACGGGAACCTGCAGTCCGCGAAAATCGGCAATATCTGCCCAGAGCGCGGGATGTATTGAGCCCATTCGAAATCTTGCATTCGCCGCCCCTGCCAAGTTATTGATTCAAGTATGAAAGCCGCCGAAATCCGCTCAAAATTTCTAAAGTACTTTGAAAAAAACGGGCACCGCGTCGTAGAAAGCTCGCCGCTCGTTCCGCAAAATGATCCAACGCTTCTTTTTACAAACGCGGGAATGGTTCAGTTCAAAGATGTGTTTCTCGGAAAAGACCCTAGGCCCTACACGCGAGCGACCACCTCACAAAAATGCGTGAGAGCGGGCGGCAAACACAACGACCTCGAAAACGTGGGATTTACTGCGCGTCACCATACTTTTTTTGAGATGCTCGGAAACTTTTCATTCGGAGACTATTTCAAGAGAGACGCAATCAAGTATGCGTGGGAATTTGTCACGCAAGAACTCAAGCTTCCTCAAGACCGCCTTTTTGTGACCGTCTTTGAAAAAGACGATGAAGCCGCCGAGATCTGGCACAAGCAAGAAGGCGTTCCGATGGATCGCATCTACCGCTTCGGTGAAAAAGACAATTTTTGGTCCATGGGAGACACCGGCCCCTGCGGTCCTTGCAGCGAAATCTTTATCGACCGTGGTGAAAAGTACGGCTGCGGCAAGCCCACCTGCGCGATGGGCTGTGACTGCGATCGGTACATGGAATTTTGGAATCTCGTTTTCATGCAGTATGAACGTGACTCCAGCGGAAAGCTGACACCACTTCCGAAGCCCTCAGTCGATACGGGAGCGGGCCTAGAACGCATCGCTTCGATTCTTCAAGAAGTCGACACCAACTACGACACCGACATTTTTCAAGACATTATCCGGCGCACCGCTGAGCTCGCAGGCAAGCCCTACAATCCAAAGGCCAAAGACGCTGTTTCTTTTCGCGTGATTGCAGATCACTCCCGCGCCACCGCATTTTTGATCGCTGATGGAGTCATGCCCTCCAACGAAGGGCGAGGCTACGTTCTCCGCCGCATCATGAGGCGCGCCATTCGCCACGGCTCCGAACTTGGACTCAAAGGCACGTTTCTTCACAAGACTGCCGGATTTGTGATCGACCAGATGGTGGGTGCCTATCCGGATCTCGCCGACAAGCGAGAGTTTATTCAAAAAGCCGTGAGTGCCGAAGAAGAGCAGTTTCTTAAGACTCTCGAGCGCGGATTGATTTTGCTCGACGAGGCCACCGAAAATCTCGTAAAAGGCGGAACGCTCCATGGTGACGTGGCCTTCAAACTTTATGACACGTTTGGCTTTCCACTCGACCTCACCCGCGTGATTTGTGTTGAGCGTGGATTTAAGGTGGATGAGCCGGGTTTTGAAAAAGCGATGGACCGCCAGCGCGCCGAAAGCCGCAAGCACTGGAAAGGCTCCGGCGAAGAGGCGATCAACGCTGTTTACCTGCAACTCGCTCACGAGCTGAAAAGCAAAAACCAGCTCCCTCGGTTTGTCGGATATGATCGCATTCAGGGACAGTCGCCCTGCCTCGCGCTTCTCGTCACAAACGGTACAAAGCTCGAGCTGGCGTCCTCGTTTGAAACTCCACCTCTTGCAGCGACCGCCGATAGCACCGAAAAAACTCCCATTATCGAGGCGATTTTTTCCGAGACTCCCTTTTATGGCGAAAGCGGCGGCCAGATGGGTGATCACGGCAGAGTGTTTTCGATGAACGGTGATTTCGAAGCCGAAGTGATTGACGTCCAAAAACCTGCTCCCGATCTGGTGGTCGCGCACTTGCGCCCCAGGAGAGGCACGATTCGCACGGGCGAAATCTACATTCAGGAAACTGACCAAGAGATTCGAGCGCTCATCGCACGAAATCATACGGCCACCCATCTTTTGCACTGGGCGCTGCGCGAGGTCTTAGGAAAACATGTCAAGCAGGCTGGCTCACTCGTGGCCTCCGACCTGTTGCGCTTTGACTTCACACACTTTCTAGCGCTGACCGATGCAGAGCTCACCCGCATCGAGGACCTGATCAACGACAAGGTTTGGAGTGCTCAATCCGTTTCAAAAAAGGAAATGGCAAAAGATGAGGCCGTCGCAGCCGGAGCCATTGCATTTTTTGGTGAGAAATACGGCGATAAAGTCCGCGTTGTCAGCGTTGGTGATTTCTCAACCGAACTCTGCGGCGGAACCCACGTCGATAATTCCTCGGAGATCCATCTTTTTAAGATCGCCTCCGAAAGTGGGATCGCGGCCGGCGTGCGCCGAATCATCGCCTACACTTCGAAGGGGGCATTTAACTACTTACGCGGCAAGGACAGCGATCTTAAAGCCGTAGCAGAACGCCTCAAGGCAAACTCTGATGCCGAAATCCTCGGTCGCATTGAAAGAATCGCGCAGAACGAGCGTGAACTCAAACGCACCATCGAGCAGTTGCAATCCAAGAGCGCAGCGGGCGAAGTCGACGAGATGCTCGCCCAAGCTCAAATACTCAAGGGTGCAAAACTCGTCACCTCGCTTTGCGAGCCCGACAAAGAAGGCATCAAGCGTCTGCGTGACCTCTCGGACCGAATCAAACAGAAAGCGCCAGACGCAGTCGTCGTTCTGGGAATGAAAGATCCTGAGGGCGAAAAAGCGTCAATCCTAGTGGCCGTGGGTCCGGGCGCTCCAAAGTCCGTCAATGCGAGCGATGTTCTCAAAAAAATCGCGCCAATGATTGATGGCAAGGGCGGCGGAAAACCTGACCTCGCTCAAGCGGGAGGAACCAAACCTTCAGGCCTTACTGACGCACTTAAAGAAGCGGTTCGAATCGTTACGAGTTGTGTCGGGAGCTAAGAACACCCGAGCCTATAACAGTGAAGTCTTTTAGGTCTCGCGCTTGCGTGCGCCGGCTTGGCTGGAAAAAATCGAACTGACCACGCGAATCAACTCGGCGTCATAGCGCTTACCAGATTGTTGCTCAAGAATTTCAAGCGCCTCTTCAAGTGTAAAAGCTCCTCGATGTGGGCGCCGACTGATGAGAGCGCTTAAACCATCAGCAATGGCGACAATTTTTGCGGGATAAAAAATAGCGCTCCCCTTGAGCGCGTTGGGATATCCGGTTCCGTCCTCGGCCTCGTGATGCTGGTAAACCATGTAACGAACTTCTTGTGGAACACTGGGCGCGCCTTCGAGCATGGCAAGACCCAGCTTTGAGTGTTGATGCATCTCAGACCACTGCTCCTGGGTAAATTCGTACGGTGACTCGATGATCTCCTTAGGAAGCTGGGTGCAGCCGACATCATGCAAAAAGCCCCCCATCCCAATTTGTTCCAGGTTTTTTTCACCAAAGCGTCCGGTGGCCTTGGCGACAAAAATACTGAAAACAGAAACTGCGATCGAGTGATAATAAAGATAATCTCCGTGGCTCGCGAGCTTAAGTAAAGTCGCCAGGCTCTTTGGATTTTCAGTCAAAAGCTTCAGGTAATTACCCACCACCCGACGAGTGCTCTGGGCGCTTTCATCGTTCACATCGATTCGGCTAAAGAGCTCGGACAGGTTTTGCTCGGTCATGTTGAGCAGGGTTGCGATCTTTTTTTCTGGGGATACGGATGGATCCGCAAAAATCGCTTCTGAGGTGCGGTCCGAGAATTTCCGAAAAGCGGGTTCATCTTCGTTTCGGATGTAAAGCTCTCGAACGCCCTTCTGAATATATTGCGCCAAGCGCCGATAATCGAGTCCGGAGCTGCGAGAAAAAACGTGACAGACATTGTCTTCTGAAAGCTTCAAGTAGACATCGAAGGTAATGTCCCGATTCACTCGCTTGAAGGTGTCGATGTCCACCGCAAGCAAACCATTGAACGTCGAGGATTTAGGTGTTTCATGACTCAAAGTTTAGATCTCCTACCCACAAAATGGCTC
>CAMBEX010000147.1 GCA_945865865.1 Bdellovibrio sp. ZAP7 | reverse complement strand
GACCTCAAAGAAGGCGATATCGTCACCGTTCGCCGCTTTAAAAAGCATTCTCTGAAGTTGATTTCTTCGCCCGAGCGCGATTACTTTGGCTTGCTTCGAGAAAAGCTGAAGTTTGGAATGCGCGACTGACCGGCCGACTCCCACTTGGCCTGGCGATTGCGAATGTCCAAATCATTCGCGACCCGTCACACAGGAGCTCTGCCATGTTGGAAACTCTGAAAATCAAAAACATCGCCGTCATCGACTCGGCCGAAATTCCGTTTAAATCGGGTCTGAATATTCTTTCGGGCGAAACCGGCGCCGGTAAATCCATCGTGATCGAAGCCATCTCCCTATTGCTGGGGAGTCGCGCGAGCGCGGATCTCGTTCGCGCGGGCTGCGACGAAGCCGTAGTCGAGGGAGTTTTTGATATTAGCCAACTTTCCTGGGCAAAAGAGCGACTCGAGACGCTCGGCATCGCGCAGAATAATGACCAACTCCTGATCAAACGCACCGTCCATCGCGCGGGTAAGCACCGGATTTCCATCAATGGAGAACTCGCAACTCTCAGCAACCTTCAGACACTTTGCCAGGGACTCATTGATCTTTGCAGCCAGCACGAGCATCAGTCGCTGGTAAAGCCTTCGACCCAGCTGGAACTTTTGGATCGCTTTGGCGGGCTGACGCAAGAGGCCCTCAAGTTTCGTGAACTTTTTGTCCGGCACCGAGAGCTCAAACGCCAGCGTGACGAGCTTGCTAACTCTGAAGCAAATCGCCTCAAATCAGCTGATTTTCTTAAATTTCAGATCGATGAACTCACCGAGGCGGGTCTCGAAAAGGGCGAGGACGAAGCCCTTCAGGGTGAAAAACTGCTCTTGCAGTCCGCACATTCGCGACTCCAGCACGCGGAGGCCGTGAGACAGATTTTAGAATCCGCAGACTCCCACACTCCGGGCTGTTTGAATTCGCTTCAAACCGCTCTGACTCGGTTGAAAACCCTTTCGCAGATCGACGAAAAAACTGCGCCGATTCGCGAAGCCTTAGAGCGCGCGCTCGCTGAGACCGAAGAAGCAAGCCACCTCCTTTCGCGCTACCTTCACGGCGTCGATATGGATCCGGATCGGCTTTCGACAGTCCAAGAACGACTCGCACGAATCGCAGAGCTTCGCCGCAAATACGGCACGACGGTGGATGATATGCTCACCACCTTCCAGACTCTACAGGCCGAGTTTCAGACGCTCGGACAAGCGGGCGAACGCCTCGGCGAAATCGATGCGGAACTCGATAAAACACGTTCTCAGCTCGAAAAAGCTGCGCATAAACTTTCAAAAGCACGCGCAAAAGTAGCCCAGACACTTGCGGACTCCGTCACTGCCGAGCTCAAGGACCTGCGCATGGGCGACGCACATTTTCACATCGAGCTGGGCTCCTGCGCTGAAATCGACTCGTGGAATGAAACCGGGGCCGACACGATTCAGTTTTCCGTTCAGACCAACCGGGGTGAACCGGCGCGCGCGCTCGGTAAAATTGCCTCAGGGGGCGAGCTTTCGCGCCTGATGCTTGCGATTCGCAGAGTGATTGCCGATCGCGGTGGAATCGGCGTTTATCTTTTTGACGAGATCGACGCCGGAATGGGCGGCCAAACCGCGTTTCAAGTAGGCAAGAAGCTAAAGTCCGTCGCCAAGTACAACCAGGTCATCTGCATCACTCACCTTCCGCAAGTGGCGTCTTTTGGCGATCAACACTTGGTCGTTAAGAAATCCTCAAACGACAAGCGCACACTGACCGAAGTCACGGAGCTCTCCCAAAAGGAACGAAAAGAGGAGCTTGCGCGAATGCTCGGTGGCGAACAGATCACCAAAAAGAGCCTCGAAAACGCTGCCGAACTCATCAAGATGGCGGCAAGCCTTTAGCGCCTGAGTCCGCTGAATGCTTCATTGAAGTATTTTTGGAAATATTCCGGAAAGTGTACGAGACGGCTCCCGTACCAGCTAAACGCCTGGCCATCGGCGAGATAGATTTCTGCTTCAGGCAAAATCGCGCGAATCTCATCAAAATGTTCGTGCTTGAACGGATACGGCTCCGACGACAGGAGCACGATCTCGGGCTTGAGCTCTGCCAGTTGTTGCGCGGTCACCTCGGGATAACGGCCGGTGAGGCTTCGCGCGAGATTTTCAAATCCGCAAAGTTCCAGCATCGAGTCGATAAACGTGTCTGATCCAGCGACCATGGTGGGCTTGCGCCAGATCAGGTAAACAGTCTTTGGCTTCGCTAAAGGAAGCACTCGCGAGAGCGCATCTCGCACGCGAGCACTCAGGACTGCTGCCTCCATCGTCGCTCCGACGAGCGCCCCGAGGTCCTCAATCATTCTGAGCGCGGATGGAATATCCCGAACATCAGTCACAAAGACGGGATAGTGGCGCTCGAGTTCTTCGACCATTTCTCGAGGGTTTTCTTCTTTTTCGCAGATCACCAGATCCGGTGAAAGTTCGTGGAGCTTTTCCCACTGAAGCTTTTTTGTACCCCCCACGCGGGCCACGTTTCCGAGCGAGAGAGCGGGCTCCACGCAATAACGAGTGGCACCCACGACGTACGCACCGACTCCCAGCGAAAAGAGCGTTTCGGTTTGCGAAGGACAGAGCGAAACGATGCGCCGAGGCAGTGCGGGAATCTCGACGGTTCGGCCCAGGTGATCCACTGTGACTCTCATGATTTTCTCTGAGCTGGAGTCTTGGAGCCTGAAAAACCATACGGACAATGCCTACAACCTGACTCGCAACAGTGGCCGCGTTTGAGATGAAAAATCCGGGTAAAAACCACATAACCCGTCTTGTGATCGAGGTAGGACTCCCGCCCTTCGGCACAGACCTTTTCGTGGAGTGTTTTGTAGGATTCGTCGTTTTCGGCCACGAGTTAAGACTAGCCTAGAACCTGTCGCTTTGCGGCCTTTTCTGGTAACCCAAACCTATGGCACAAACCCCGATTTACACGACCCGCAATAAGGTTCGGATCGTGACCGCCGCTTCGCTTTTTGATGGGCACGATGCGGCCATCAACATCATGCGCAGAATCATCCAGGCGTCGGGCGCTGAAGTCATCCATTTGGGGCATAACCGCTCGGTTGAGGACGTCGTGAGTTGCGCGATTCAAGAAGACGCAAACGCGATTGCTCTGACGTCTTATCAGGGCGGCCATACCGAATACTTCAAGTACATGTTGGACCTGCTCAAGGAGCGCGGCTGCGGTCATATCCGGATCTTTGGGGGCGGCGGCGGCGTGATCCTTCCGTCCGAAGTGAGCGAGCTGCACGCCTACGGAATCACCCGCATCTACTCTCCCGACGATGGTCGTGCGATGGGCCTTCAGGGAATGATCAACGACCTGATCGAAAAATCAGACTTTCCGACCGGGCGTGATCTCGGAGATGCCCTCACCAAATTGAAATCCAGAAGCCCTGACGCCATCGGGCGACTGATCTCGGCGGCAGAAAACTTTCCTGAACTTCACAAAACAGCGCTTGAAAAAGTTCGGGCCGAGGCGGCGACCCAGAAAACCCCGGTTCTTGGAATCACCGGCACGGGCGGCGCCGGAAAGTCCTCACTCATTGACGAATTTGTCAGGCGTTTTCTCGCTGATTTTTCCGACAAAACCGTTGCGATTGTTTCAGTGGATCCTTCCAAGCGAAAAACGGGCGGAGCACTCCTGGGTGACCGCATCCGCATGAACGCGATCAGTAACCCGCGCGTCTACATGCGCTCACTTGCGACACGCCAATCGAACTTGGCGCTCTCTAAATACGTGCAAGAGGCGCTGAGCATTATCAAGGCAGCGCGCTTTGATCTCGTGATTTTAGAAACTTCAGGAATCGGCCAGTCAGACACAGAAATCGTCGATCACTCCGATGTTTCGCTCTATGTGATGACTCCGGAGTACGGCGCCGCCTCCCAGCTTGAAAAAATCGACATGATCGATTTTGCCGACGTGATCGCACTCAACAAATTCGACAAACGTGGAGCACTCGACGCGCTCAGGGATGTTCGAAAGCAATTTAAACGCTCGCGCCGCCTTTTCGAGGCAGCAGACGAGTCGCTCCCGGTTTTTGGGACCATCGCATCTCAGTTCAACGACCCGGGAATGAGCCGACTCTACAAAACCGTGATCGAGACGATTGCCGCAAAGACGGGCGCTCAACTCAAATCCTCGATGATCATCACCGAGGAGATGTCCAAAAAGATTTACATCATTCCGCCGGATCGCACACGCTACCTCTCAGAGATTTCAGAAAACAACCGCAAGTACGATCGCTGGGCCTCGGACCAGGCGAAAATCGCCCAACAGCTCTACGGAATCAAACAGGCGATCGAGGCGCTCAAACGCGTAGGCGGTGACGACGCCGCCCGAACGACCGTTCAGCTTGAAAAAACATTTATTGAACTCGAGTCCAAACTCGACGGCTCGTGCAAGCGAGTACTCGAAAACTGGCCTCTGAAAATGAAGGCGTACCGCGAGCCTGTATTTACCTACAAGGTGCGCGACCAACAGATCGCAGTTCAAACTCACACCGAATCTCTTTCACACATTCAAGTCCCCAAAGTAGCACTCCCCCGCTACGAAGCTTGGGGCGATTTGCTTAAGTGGAATCTCCAGGAAAACGTTCCAGGTGAATTTCCATATACCGCCGGTGTTTTTCCGTTCAAACGCGAGGGCGAGGACCCCACTCGAATGTTTGCGGGCGAGGGCGGTCCGGAGCGCACCAATCGGCGTTTTCATTACGTCTCTAAAAACATGCCGGCGCGAAGGCTTTCGACTGCGTTTGATTCCGTCACGCTTTATGGTGAGGACCCGCACCGCAGACCCGATATCTATGGAAAAATCGGTAACGCCGGAGTTTCAGTCTGCTGCCTGGATGACGCAAAAAAACTGTACTCAGGATTTAATCTCGCTGACTCAAAAACTTCGGTCTCAATGACGATCAACGGACCCGCTCCCATGCTGGTCGGATTTTTCATGAACGCCGCAATCGATCAGCAGTGCGAGCTTTTCATTAAAAAGAACGGGCTCGAAAAAGAGGTCGAGGCCAAGATCGACGGGATTTTTAGCGCCTCCGCGCAACCTCGTCCTCGCTACCAAGGAGAGCTGCCTCCCGGTAACGATGGGCTAGGCCTCATGCTCCTCGGAGTCACGGGCGATCAAGTTTTACCGCGCGAGGTTTACGAAAAAATTAAAACCGAGACGCTCTCGGCGGTACGCGGAACGGTTCAAGCCGACATTCTCAAAGAAGACCAGGCCCAAAATACCTGCATATTTTCGACGGAGTTCGCGCTGAGACTCATGGGCGACGTTCAGCAGTATTTTATCGAAAAAAACGTCCGTAATTTTTATTCGGTTTCGATCTCGGGCTACCATATCGCCGAGGCTGGCGCGAACCCCATCACCCAGCTCGCGCTGACCCTCTCCAACGGATTTACTTTCGTGGAGTATTACCTCTCGCGAGGAATGGACATCAACAAGTTCGTGCCCAATTTTTCGTTCTTTTTTTCTAATGGCGTTGACCCCGAGTATTCAGTGATCGGTCGCGTGGCCCGAAGAATTTGGGCCAAAGCCATGAAGCAGCTCTATGGCGCGGATGCTCGCGCGCAGATGCTCAAATATCATATTCAAACTTCAGGGCGATCGCTGCACGCGCAGGAGATTGACTTCAACGATATCCGCACGACCCTGCAGGCTCTTTACGCGATTTTTGACAACTGCAACTCGCTTCATACCAACGCCTATGACGAGGCGATCACGACTCCGACCGAAGGGAGTGTGAGACGCGCGATGGCCATTCAGCTCATCATCAATCATGAGCTGGGGCTCGCCAAAAACCAAAACCCCGTGCAGGGCGCGTTTATCATCGAAGAACTCACAGATCTGGTCGAAGAAGCGGTGCTTGTGGAATTTGATCGCATCTCCGAACGCGGCGGAGTACTCGGCGCGATGGAAACGATGTATCAGCGCGGAAAAATTCAAGAGGAGTCGCTTTACTACGAGACTCTCAAGCACTCAGGCGAGTTTCCGATCATCGGAGTGAACACGTTTCTCTCGTCCAAAGGTTCACCCACAGTGGTCCCCGCTGAGGTGATTCGCGCGACCTCAGACGAGAAAGAATATCAGATTCAAGTCATCGAGCACCTTCACGCCAGGTATCGCGAGGAGTCCGCACGTGCGCTCGCTGAACTCAAGATCGCTTCGATCAACAATCAAAACCTTTTTGAAAAGCTGATGGAAGTGAGCAAGTTCTGCTCTCTCGGGCAGATCACCCACGCGCTCTTTGATGTGGGCGGACAGTACCGGCGCAATATGTAGCGGGAGGTCCTCGGGCCTACGCGCGGTTCAGTGTGATTTTGACGCGCGTGCGCTACCAAATAGTGGGCCCGACTATTTGGCCCCAGCTTTTCTTTTTGGCAGTGGTGCAAATTGGCATCGGCCCTCTCAAGCCTAAAACCGACGCCCCCCTCGAAACACTAAAATTCCCGTATAATCAATATCCTATGCGCGACTGCACCCTGCTGAACGGGGGTGGCACGACGAGC
>CAMBEX010000146.1 GCA_945865865.1 Bdellovibrio sp. ZAP7 | reverse complement strand
CGCACTCTAGCGTCAAAGCAGTAACGGGTGGTGAGAGCGTAACCACACATGCTGGAAGTATCGGCGCGGTTTACACGTTTTAAGGATTTCTAGCGAATCCGAATTACCCAACGCCGGAGACCGCAAGGTTTCCGGCGTTTTTTTTGGCCAAGCGGTCGGCCGCGGTCCATGGATTTTCGCGACTTTTACGGCGCGCGGATTGCTACGCCCTAAGACATGAAAACTCTACTCTTTGCAAAACAAGCAAGTCTCATTGCGGCGGTCAGCTTGATGGTGGGCGCAGGATCAGCAATAGCGCGTGAGCAAATGGCCTCTGCCGAGATTGTTCCGCCGTCACCGAAGGCATCGCTCCTTCTCAAAGACGTGATGGCAAAAAGAGGCGAGATCACCGACGTGGATATCAAAATTCAAGCGCGTGATATGAGCCTAGACCTGAATCCCGCAGGCCCGCTGAGCGGTAACGACTGGAGCGTGCAGCTCACCCCAGAACAATACTCACGACTTTCAAAGTCAAAAGGAACTCAAAGCTATCAAGCTGAGATGACCATTCAGTCCGTCGACTCAAAGGGACGCAAGTCCACCGAGCATCGACCCATCGAAATCGAGGTCGCTCCGCCGACTGGTTAAATTCCAGATTTGCGCCAACAAAAACAAAAAGGCCCCGGTTTGAACCGGAGCCTTTTTTGTTTAATAATGGCGGGAGTGATGGGACTCGAACCCACGACCTTCGCCGTGACAGGGCGACGTTGTAACCAACTCAACTACACCCCCGCATATTTTGTCACTGCGTGAGGTCAGAGAATTAAACGAGGCCCGCTTCCAAGTCAACGCTCTAATTTATCGACTCTTGGACGACCCATCAAACGTCATCTCAAACGTCATCGCCGGAACCGCCACGGGCCCATTCACCCGTAATTCGACAGGTCAAAAACGACTTAATAAAGCCGTCCAGTTCACCATCCAGAGCCTTATCCGCCTGATTAACGACGTGCCCGGTGCGGTGGTCCTTGACCATTTTGTAAGGGTGCAGGACGTACGACCGAATCTGACTTCCCCAGGCGATATCCTTTTTCGAATCCTCGACGACTGCTTGCTTTTTGCGCTCCTCCTCGAGGTGGCGCTCATAAATACGGGACTTCAAGACCTTCATGGCCAGGTCCTTATTTTTAATCTGGGAACGTTCTTGCTGGCAGGCCACGACAATTCCTGTCGGATAGTGAGTCAGGCGAACTGCGGAGTCCGTCGTGTTCACTCCCTGCCCTCCCTTTCCTCCCGCTCGAAAAACATCGACTCGCAGATCACCCGGATTGATCACCACTTCAAAGTCGTCGTCAATTTCGGGAGTGACATAAACGCTCGTAAACGAGGTGTGCCGGCGCGCGTTTGAATCAAAGGGAGAAATCCGAACCAGGCGATGAACGCCCGCCTCAGACTTGAGAAGCCCAAACGCAAAATCCCCGGTGATCTCCAGAGTGGCGTTTTTGATGCCGGCTTCTTCGCCTGGCAGAACATCAAGAACCGAAACTTTAAAGCCCTTGTCCTGTGCCCAGCGCTGATACATTCGCAAAAGCATCTGCGCCCAGTCTTGCGACTCGGTTCCACCCGCCCCCGCATTGATCGTTAAAATGGCGTTTAATGGGTCCTGCTCTTCGGAGAGCATCTTGCGAAATTCTACCTGATCAAACTGGGTGTGAAGCTGGGATACCAGGCCTGAAACTTCTGCAAGCGTGTCATCGTCGTTGGCTTCTTGCGCGAGTTCAAAGAGGGCCTCGGCATCCGAAAAACCCGCGTCTAGGCGGGTAAATTCGTTCACTTCGGATTCGAGTCGGGATTTTTCTTGAGTGAGCGAGCGGGCCTTGCGGTTGTCGCTCCAAAATTCTGGCTGCTGGGAGAGGTCGTCGAGTTCTGAGATCCGCCTTTTTTTGACCGGCAGGTCAAAGCGAACCTCGTAGGAAGTCGAGCTTCGTTTTCATGTCAGCGAGCCGCGAGCGAATCTCGTGAGGCGCCAAAATGGAAGTCTGCGAGGAATTGGACATAGGAGAGACTTACTTCAGACTGCCGCGGGGATCAAGCCCGCTGAACACGTTCACTGAGTTCGCTCAATGAGACTTGCTTTGCCCCGATAAGAAGAATTCATCGCGAGGAGCCTGAGTTCCCACTCCGCCATCTCTTTGGCCTGCTTCGCGCCCCGCTCATGATCGAATCCCAGCAAATGCAAAACCCCATGCGTGAGAAGAACAGCCAGCTCGTCTTCGGGGCGGTGCTTTTGCTCGCGCGCCTGAAGCTTGAGGACAGGGACCGCGATCACGAGCTCACCTAGGTACCCCAGACTGACAAAGGGTTCGGCAGCCGAAAAACTCAGGATATCCGTCGCACCTTTTTTTCCGCGGTACTCTAAATTTAAACGGCCCATCTCTGCAGATCCGACGAGCTGCACCCCGGTTTTCCACTCGACGGAACGCGGGCCCTTTTTGCGTAGGCCCGGAAAGCTCTGGGCAGAGTCCAGAATGTCCAAAACCTGCTTCTGGGCCAGTTTGGAGAGGGCGCCCAGTGTGGTCGCCCCCTTCTTTGGAGCCTTTTTGGGCTTTTTTGGCGCTTTTTTAGAGGTTTTTGGGGGGAGTTTCGAGGCAGACTTTTTAGCCTTGGCCTGAGCTTTTTTTGCCTTCAATCGAGTCATAGTCGCATGGTATTGCGTGAATCCTATGCCAAAGTCAACGCAAGCACTCGCCGAGCTGATTCAAACCGTACACCTTTTGCGAGCGCCTGGGGGCTGCCCCTGGGATCGCGCTCAAACTCACCAAACCCTTCGACAGTATCTCATTGAAGAAGCGTACGAGGTTTTGGATGTGCTCGATCAAATCAGCTCCAGCGAAGCGCTCAAAGATGCGGGTGTAAAAAACGCGTTTCGCGAAGAACTCGGTGACCTGCTCATGCAGGTTCTTTTGCACTCGGAGATGACCGCCGAAGCCGGCGTATTTTCAATCGAGGACGTGGCAACTGCCTTGAACGAAAAACTGATTCGCCGACATCCCCATGTTTTCGGTGAAGTCAAAGCGACCGATGCTGAATCAGCGATCCAAACCTGGGAAAAACAAAAAGCCAAAGAAAAAGCCTCCAACCCCAACGCAAGCATTTTGGATGGGCTACCGCGCGGACTCCCTGCACTCCAAAAATCAGCGCGAATTTTAGAGAAGGTCACCAAGGTAGGCTTTCAGTGGAGCGACATGCAGGGCCCTCTTGCAAAAGTGGATGAGGAGCTTGCGGAATTTAAAGACGAAGTCCTCGAGCTTGAAAAACTACAAAAGGCTTCGGGCGACGAAAGTGCGGCACAAGCCGAACAACTCCGTGAACGCGTTGCTGGTGAAATGGGCGATCTCTTGTTTACTCTCTGCAATGTCGCTTATCTCATGAAAATTTCTCCCGAAGACGCGCTTCGCGGAACTCTCAAGCGGTTTGAATCACGTTTTAGGCACGTCGAGACTCGCCTGCGCGAACAGGGCAAAACCCCGGAGCAATCCAACCTCGAGGAAATGGATCGCTATTGGGACGAGGCGAAAAGCCTCGCGCGCAAGGAGAGCGGAAAATGAAGGTCTTTGGACTGACCGGTGGAATCGCATCGGGCAAATCCACTGCGTCGCTGTTTTTTAGCGAAGCCGGAATTCCGGTGATCGACGCCGACCTAGTTGCGCGCGAACTCACTGATCATGGCGGACGCGCCCACGATGCAGTCCTCAAGCGTTTTGGAACCACCGACCGCGCGAAACTTCGGGAGCTCGTTTTTGCGGACGCAAAAGCACGCGCCGACCTCGAGGCGATTTTGCATCCTTTGATTCGAGAAGAGTCCGCGCGGCGGATATCCGAAACTCAGGCTCCGCTTGTGATTTACGAAGCGACCTTGCTCGTGGAGACGGGACGCTTCAAAGATTTCGACGGCCTCATTGTGGTCGAAGCGCCGCGAGAAGAACGCATCCAAAGACTGATGGCGCGCGATCATTCCACACGTGAAATCGCAGAAAAAATATTGGCGAGCCAAGCCAGCGACGAATCCCGCCGCGCTGTCGCTACGTTTGTGATTACAAATACCGGCACGCTGGATGAACTCAAGGCGCAGGTTCAGGCGTTGGCTTCGAGACTTGGGGATTACTAAAGGGTTCACGCGAGGCTCAGACTACACCTCTGACGATCGTGTGCCATCTAAAGGCAGGATGTCCGGTGACCTGCGTTTTTGCAAACGTACTTACAATAATGTGGGTAAGCGGAACTTTTGTATCCAGGCATAATGTTGACTCGAGATACGCATTTCAAATCGAAACCGAATGAACCGTCGGAACAAAAAACACCATTACAGGGCATGAATTTTTAAGTTACCGTGTCTCAATGAACCCTATGTGCTACTTTTGCCGCCGCGAAAAATCCGAAAGAGAATGTTCTACCTGCAGGCGCTGGGTCTGCATCCAGTGCTCGGACAATCATAACTGCTACCCGCGGCGCTTTGAGCGCGCCCCATTCATCACTGAAAGCCTGACTACACTCCCAAAAACGATTTAAATTTGGGAGTATGATCCCATCGAAGGCAACTCCAACGCCCCTATTACAACTTGGGCGGCTGGTGAGCGTCGCCTTTTTTGTCTTCAACAAAAATCTTTCGACCTTCGAGATAGATCACGACCGAGGCAAGTCCTTCGGCAAAACGAACCGCGCGCGGACTCACGAAAATCTGAAGTGGTGAATTTTTGAGGCAGGCCTCGTAAGCGAGACCCGGAAGTTTTCGCAAAAGCACGCGGTCCAAGATGTCAGCCTTAGGAATCGAAAAGAGCGCGTAGGCCGCGTTGTAGATTCCAAACGACTTGGCGCTCTGATCAGTCAGCGCTCCGTAAATGGCTGATTGAATCAGAACAGAAGCGCCCGCGGTCCCCAGTCGGATCCCGTAACGCTGCGCTGCTTTCATTCCACCCGTGGCCACCATGAGTCCCACGGTGGCTCTCAATAAACTATGCTCACTGGTGGAGGCGTAATCGGCGCCCAAAAGATCATAGCCCCCCTCGCCGAAAAAACGCTCCGGAGCAGAAAGCGCGATCCCACCCGTGAGCAGCGTGAGATCAGTCGCTATTCGATCCAAGATAAACGAATCTCCGCGAAGTCTCTTGGACATCACTTCAGTGCAATCCAGCACACGCGACTTTTCGATTCCGTTTCGAGCCACACGCGCTGAAGAAACGTCCGCGTCGGCGATGGCACGGAGCTGCCGGTCAATGTCGCGCATTTCAACATCAGCCAGGTCCACTCCGTAGACCTGCTCGAAGACAAACGCCTTGCGACTCTTGCGTTTGATGAAAAAGACGGCGGGCTTTTTTTCATCAAACTCTGTGTAACGGATAACCCCTGCCTCTTTGACCGCCATGACTTCGCGGCCCTGTGCGCCTGGAATCTCGACAAAGTAATGGGCGGCGCCTGCTGCTCCACCCTCGCCTGCAATGGCTTGCTTGAGCGGCTGCTCAGTAAAATATAAAAGCCCATCGGCGGTAACGACATAGGAGACCGCTTCAACTTCACCCTTGAAAAGCTGAGTCAGCATGGGCGCGTTGGGCCGCAGAAGCTTAGCCTCAAGCGCGAAGGGGCGCGGAACTTGGGAAACGAGGGATTCAGGCCCCTCAACGAGAGCGTAATGAATCCGTTCAAATCCCCCTGAACAACTCAGTGGCGAGGCCGCCAGCGCGGTTAACTCAAAGAGCCCCAGCAGCCCTCCGCAAGCCATGGTCCAAAGTACGATCGAAATCGCAGAACCCCCTGATCCGACAAGCTTTTTTTGGATCAAAATAGCCTCGTGCTTTTCATAAACAAATCCCAAGTTGCTGCACCCTCTTTGATTGTACCAAATATTTGGTTGTTCTGATGGGCTCGCTCGCGCAAGATGGCCCAGAAATGCGCAGTACCGGTTTTTCGTTCGTCAAATTTTGCACGCCTTGGGCTCTCACGCTTACGCTGGGGCTGGCCTCGACACTCACCCACTTATCCGACGCTCAGGCCTTTGGAGGCGTGCTCAACAAAGGCCACCGAGTCGCGGCGGGACGCGGAGAACACAACGCGGACCTTCCTGAAAACTCGATCGCAGCTTTAGAGGCTGCCCTCCTCGGCCGTGACGGAAAAGAGGCCATTCAGCTCCATCGAAATTTTCAGTATCTCGAATCCGATGTTCAAGAGACGCGCGACGGACAGCTCGTTCTTTTTCACGACGAGGATTTAGAACGCATGTTCCCCAACCGGGCCATCAATCACACTGCCTACCGCGCGATTTTTGATGATCCTCGTGTGATCTGGGAAGTGGGCTTTCACGCATCCGAACCCTCCGAGCTTAAAGTTCGCGATCTCAGCCTCGAGCAACTCCGTACCCTGGTACTTGCAGACTCTCGCTCTGAGCGCATCGCGCGCTTTGAGGAATTTCTAGAACGAAGCGCAGCCTGGGGACTGATCAAACCCGTCGCCGTCGAGGTTAAAGATCTTTACAGCGATGGCGCCCGTAGTCGCTACGTCACCTTTTTGGCGGATTTTCGCGACCAGTACGTGCGGCAGGCGCCGATTCGCTTTGAGTCCGGCTATGATCTGGACCC
>CAMBEX010000145.1 GCA_945865865.1 Bdellovibrio sp. ZAP7 | reverse complement strand
TGCCCCGAAGAAATCATGAAGGAGTGCCCGGCGATCGACGCCGTTTTTCTAGGTGAAGCCGAGGCAAGTCTTACTCTTGCGATCGAAAACTTCGCCGATACCGGAAGCTTTGGTGCGGTGCCCGGAATGCTCAGCCGGAATGAGCGAGGAGAAGCGACGCGGACACATTCGAGTTTGCGCATGAGCCGAATTGATCGTGTCGATGCGATTCCTTCGCCTGACTGGACCGGCGTGGACCTCGACTATTATCTCGGTGCAAAATGTGGAATTACCCAGAAAGAAAAACCGTCGCTTCCGATCATAGCCACGCGGGGTTGTCCGCATTCTTGCCATTTTTGCACGGTCCCAAATATGTGGGGTAATCGTTGGATCCCGCGCAGTGCTGAGAGCGTGGTTCAGGAGATGCGCGATTATCGGGACCGGTACGGTGTGCGCCACTTCGACTTTATCGATCTCACCCTCGTGATCAATCGTAAGTGGGTCGTGCAGTTCTGCAACGAGCTTGAAAGAGCTAACTTGGGAGTGACTTGGGCACTTCCGATTGGGACGCGCTCAGAGGCCTTGGATCAGGAGCTGATCGATCAGATGGCGCACTCTGGTCTCACGCATATTCTTTTTTCTGCCGAGAGCGCTTCCAAAGAGACGATTGAGGCCATCAACAAGAAACTCAATCCAGACCATCTGGCTATGTGTCTGCGTTCGGCCGTAGGCGCCAATCTCATTGTAAAACTGGTTTTCATCAATGGATTTCCAGAGCAGCATTGGCACGACGTGTGGGCTAACTGGAAGTACATCGTTTTTGCCGCCTGGGTCGGAATCCACGATGTCGTAAGCCTGGGGTTTGTGCCGTATCCGGGTACGGAGTTTTATGATCGCCTCAAGGCCGAGGGAAGGCTCGAAGAGGGGTTTGATTATATCTATCTCAACAATGATTTGAAGGGTATGCGCTCATGGTCGCCGAGTTTCTCGGATCAGAGGCTGAGACAGATTTCCGCGTTTTCAATGGCGATGTTTTATTTTTTTCAGTTCCTCTTTCGGCCTATGCGGTTTCTGAGGACCTTTTTTCGCATGCTGACTTTTAGAGCTCCACGAACGAACTTCGAGCTCATTTTGTCGAACCGTTTGAGAGGCGTTTTTAGTTTTATGAAGGCCGGTACCTAGGCGCGCTTCGCCGACGCGGTCTGAAATCTCAGCACAGTTTTGCGAGCGAGCCCGCTCAAGGCGAGCTCAAGCATCGTGACGGGTGAGCGTTGAAAAAGTGCTCGAAGAAGTCCCAGGAGTCGCACGGGGCGAAAAATAAATTGGCTCGAATAAAAAACCGCCATTCCACCCAGAGTCCAAAATGAAAGTTGGCGATGCGAGATGCGATCCGACCAAGACTTCATCCTAAGCGGATTGTTGTAGACGTTAAATGCCAGGAACTCGTCGTAACCGGGGCCTTTTTTGATTTTTCCCTGGGCGAGAAGCTCTTTATGGAGCGCGCTTCCTGGATAGGGAACAAACGCAAAGCAGGTGGCGTCGTGCAAACCCGCGAAAGCAATTCGCACCAAAAATAGATAGTCCGTCAAAATGTCCCGTTTGCGTTGACCCGGTAGCCCCCAGATGAAGTTGGCCTTGGAAATCAATCCAACTTTTACCGCAGCGCGGATGAGCGGGAGAATTTTTTTAGGTTTGGTATTTTTTTTGAGTGACTTGATCAGGTGCGGGACGCTGGTCTCGAGAGCAAAAGTCATTTTATAGCAGCCGCTCTTTTTCATCTTGAGCAGGGTTTCTGGGGTGAGAATCTCTGTCCGCATCCCCGCCGGAAAATTCCAGGTGACGTTGAGCTTTCCGATTTCGTTACAAAATTCATCAAGCCAGTGTCGGTCAATGCTGGGAGACATATCGTAAAACTCGAGATGTTCTACTCCATAGCGATCAATATAGGTTCGCGCTTCCTGGGCGATCTCGGCTATGTTGCGACGTTTCCGCCACTCGGCATTCCACATATCGGGAGCAGAGCAAAAAGTGCAGCGAAACGGGCAGCCGCGCGTGCCCAACATGGGCATGGTGCGCACTCCTTGTGCGGCCATTCCGAGCCCGGCATTGAGATAATTTCTGATCGGAAGACCTTCCCAGTCCGGCCAAGGCAGAGCGTCTAAAATATCGTTTCTTTCACGCTTGGGAGTGCGAACGGTCTGGCCGGAGTCATTTAGGTAGGCAATTCCAGCAATGGCACTGAGTGTTTTTCCGCCGTGGATTGCTTCCACTAATTCGATGATCGTTTCTTCGCCCTCGCCGATGGCACAGGCACGAACGGATGGTGCCGCATTGAGAACACTTTCAGGCTCTGCGCTTGCGTGTTCCCCACCGGAGATCATGGGAACCGAAGGGTGTTGGCGGTGAATCGCTTCGATGATTTTGCGGCTATAAATCCAGTCGTTTGAAAACATACAGGAGACGCCGATGACGTCAGCGTCTCTTGGAATCCTCTCCACGATCTCGTCTGACGACAGGCCCAAAAAAAAGAGGCCAGAAACTCCGGAGGGCCGCAGGCTGGTGAGGTTTTCACCGAGCGAATCAATATAGGTCACGCGATGTCCGCGCTCTTTGAGCGCCGCCCCTAGATAGGCAAGCGCCAGAGAAGGAACTCCTTGTTGCGCTGTGACCGATGTTGCTGGCAAAAGCGGTGGTGTGCGTATCAGAACTACGTGGGAGGGGTGTTCTGTTTTGGTCACGCAGTGGGACTCAGCGTTGTAGTACGCAATGGTTTTTGAGGGCGTGCGAGAGAGCGAGCCATAACCTGCGCGTGTTGTCGAAAGATCGCGCGTTTAATCCGCCTCAAGCGCAGGTCTTTATCGGATTCAGAGACTTGTTGTGAGTAACGTCCGGCGGCCGTATTGGGTCGAATGCTAAAACGAGTCGGAAAAATCACGTCAAAGTATTTCAATGTCTCGAGCGACTTTAAAAAGTCGGGCTCCGTCTCGCCGGGAAAGCCGACCATGAGATGAGTCTTTTGGGCGAGACTCGGATTGAGTTTTCGGATCTCCGTCAGCATTTCGAGCACTGTTTGAATTTCGTAAATCCTGCCCATCTTACGCAGGACGTTTGAGCTGCCGCTTTGAATCGGAAAGTTGATGCAACTGAGTCGAGGGTCGCTCAGCGGGTTTTTGAGCGAGTCAAAATGTTTAACCAGCCAAGTTGGGTCAAAGTAATTGACGACGACCCGGTAGTCGCCCGGAACCTTGAGCATCTCTTTCAGGAGTTCAGCTGAGTTGGATCCGATGTCTTGTCCCCAACAACCGACATCATCACCGGTGAGCTGAAACTGTTGAGCTCCGGACGCGACTCCTTGACGAAAGTCTCGGATGATTTCAGAAATGGGTTTGCTGATGAGCCGCCCTTTGGCGTTTTTGATTCCACAGTAAGTGCAGTTGCCCAGGCAGCCCCGTCCGACGGAGAGCACTTGAGTGGCTTCATTGATCGTGTGGCTTTCAAGGACATTGTGAAGCGGCTGAAACTCGCGGCGGAGGAGGCGTTCGACCGCTCGATAGGCTGGAAAAACCCATTCGCCGGCCCGAAGAACGCGAAACCGGGTGCCGAGGTCTTCGGATTGAAACGAAGTCGCGTCCTGGGCGAGGAGGTCGGTACTTACGATCGGCTCATCCAGGACTGTATTGAGGCTTGCCCATTCACCACTTTTTACGATGGCGCCTGAGTGAGCGGCCTGGACTCTGGACGCATTGATTGCTGGAAGGCACCCTCCGACAACGATTTTTTTGTCGGGATATTTTTTTTGGAAATCCTGGATAACCGTGATCGAACCGTCTTCGGCGTTTTGATCGTAGCCGCAAGTGTTAATGATGATGACGTCCGCCTCATCCGCGTTTTCCGCCTTGTCGTAGGTGTCGGGATTGAGTGCATTACGGATGGTGTTGGTCTCGACTAGGTTGGATAGGCAGCCAACTCCGGTAGATACCACCAAGCATTTCATTCGTGTGGACTGACCATTTTGATCACTATCCAAAGTGCAAACCTCCGTGACAGCAAAGCGCGTCTTTTTAAGGCTAGCTTGTTATCTTGGATTTAAAAAGACTTTGAAAATCTGTATCTAAATATCGCCCATAGCGCTCTGCATCCATCCGACCAGATGCGCAGTTTTTTGCCGTCTTTGACTGAACGCCCGCGATACGTCACCGGAATTTCCAGGGGCAGGTAGCCGCGTCGAACAAATTTGCAGACCAACTCCCAGTCCAGATCAAAGCGCGTGCTTTGTAGGCAGATTCCATCGAGGCAGCGCCGCTCGAAAATCTTGTACATGGATTGAGGGTCCGTCAGAAACTTTCCGTAAAGACCATAAAACAGGCAATTCAGAAAAAGAGAACCGACATTCAGTAAAGCGGCGTCTCTCGCATTTTCCGGTCCGCGGTCAAGAATGTAGCTTCCCGCCCCGAGGGTGCGGCTCCCTAGGACAAACCGAGTCTCCCCCTTGAGAATGGGTTCGATGAGTTTTGGGATGTCCGTTTGATCATATTCTAGATCGGCGTCGTGAATCAAAATGATGTCACCGGTTGAGGCCTCGATTCCACGGGCAACGGCTGAACCTTTTCCCGAGGTGGAAGAAAGAAAGATCCCCAGTCGTCTTTCGTTCTGACAAAGCTTACCAATGATCTCGGTGCTGCCGTCCGTGCTTCCATCGTCAATGATCACGAGTTCGACTTCGAGCTGCAGTGCGAGTCGTTCGATTCGGCACACAACCTCTTCGATCGTCTCGGCTTCGTTCAAAACAGGAATGATGATGGAAACTTTTTTTAGACTCATTTTATTCGGGCGCGCCTACGTTTGAGGAGGCCCGATCAGAGCGGCCGTAATGCTCTTAAGCGGATGGAGCAAGATTGAGTGGGGAGCGTAACAATTGAGCCAGCACTTAGGACATTTTTCCTGACGTATTTTTTCAAGAGCTTCAGTCGTGCTTGTTGAAGCGAGCGTTTCGCGCAGCGAGTTGCGTTTGATGTTTCCAAGTGGGGGCAAAAACATACAGGGGTGGATGTCTCCGTTGGGCCGGATGTGCAGGGACGAGTGAATAACTTCGCAGGGAATCGGTAAACGCTTTTCGTCCTGAGCAAAAAATCGGTAAGCCAAACGTAAAAAGAGCTTTTCTATCCACTCGCCGGGAGACCGAACCCGATAGGCCTTGAGGACTGTTTTCAGCGAATCTAAACGCTTGCCCCGATCCACGGAGTTGCTCTTTGCGTAAATTCCGCCACTCGACACAAACGTGATGGCCTTCATCGAGTCTCGATAGCTTGAGTACTGTTTTTCGATAAATTCGCGGTTGTCATCGCCGATGGTAATTCCGTAGTGAGTCGGAATTCTTGCACGCTTTAAAAGCTCAAATGTCCTTTGAGCGCTCTCATAGTTTCCTGGAATTCCGCGAATCCGGTCATGGGTATCTTTGTCGCCATCCAGACTCACCGTAACAAACAAGTCGTAACCCGCCTCTTTGAGGGTACGGGCATACTCGAGCGCCTTTTCCGGGATGATCCCGTTGGTGGTAAAGGTGACCAGGCTCAATTTTGGATTGTGCTTCTTACATAAGGCTACGACTTGGTCGAAATTTTCGTAGAGAGTGATCTCCCCGCCCGACAGTGCGAGCCAAACGAGATCACTGCCCAGTTCTTTGAGGGTGGCCTCAATTTCGGGGAGTTGAATGTGCTGTTTTTTGAGTTTAAAGGGGGTTTTCCAGATGTCGCAGGTCTTACAGCGTGAGTTACAATCGTAAGTCAATTCGAGCAGGACTTTGTAGGGGCGCGCGGGGCGGCCCAAGAGCTTTCGAAGCTGAATTTCGGCATTCTTTTGACCGACTCTAAGGATTGTAGAAACTCTCATGATTTGAGCAATAGACCTCTCGACTCGAGGCTAGCGCATTTTTTCGATTCAGTGTAGTAGGCCGAATGACCGATTTTAAGCAATTTGGGCTTCTTGATACCCTCCTTGCCACGCTCAAGGAAAAGAAGCTTCGCACCCCGACTCCGATTCAACTTCAAGCCATCCCGCCCCTGCTCGAAGGCAAGTCGGTTGTTGGAGTAGCGCAGACCGGAAGCGGCAAGACGCTGGCCTATGCGCTGCCCATCCTGCACGTTCTAAAAACGCTGGAAACTTCCGGCAAGGGCGTCACCCAGGAGCATCACCCCCGCGCCGTCGTTGTCGTCCCATCGCGCGAGTTGGGGGAGCAAGTATCCAAAGTATTCAAGACCTACACGCACGACACCCGGCTCAGGGTGCGCACGGTGCTGGGCGGCACTACCACTGAGGTCGCGAAGAAAAACCTCGTTGGCTGTTTTGAAATCTTGATCGCGACACCAGGCAGGCTCAAGCAACTCCTGGCGCGGAATCTCGTCAACTTCAACGAGGTACGCACTCTGGTATTTGACGAGGCAGACCAGATGCTCGATGAAGGCTTTCTGCCGGATGCCAGAAATATTGCGGCCTTTTGCCCTGAAAAGCGTCAGATGGCCCTCTTTTCTGCGACCGTCAATGCCGAGTTGCAGGTTCTGATTGGCGAGCTTTTCGAAAAAGCTCACATCATCCGGGCCGACAATCACGGTGAGGAAGGCGCGCGCTACAAGCTCCCTGATT
>CAMBEX010000144.1 GCA_945865865.1 Bdellovibrio sp. ZAP7 | reverse complement strand
GCCTGCCACAAACTCTGCCGCGGTTTCGTGATAAACGAGCGCGAAACGCGAGCGAGAGGCCCCCGAATCCGTCGCTCGTGTAAACGAAGCCTGCGCTCCACTCGTGTCACCACTGCCTTGGAGCGAAATCGCGAGTCCGTCATGAGCGTCCGCCGAGGCGGCCTTCGCAATCACCTGCTCCCAAAGAGGTTTAGCCTTCGAGAAAATTCGGTAATAATTAAAAACGGCCGCGCGGTTCATTTTGGCAGCCACCGACAGCGGGTCCACAGAAAGCGCATCTCTCAGAAGTGCACTGCCCTCGGCTGCCTTGAGCCAATCCTCTTCGCCATCGCCGCTGAGTACAATCACTGCGCGGTTATTGAGTGCAGCCACGCCGGCCGCGCCCTTCGCGTCCAGAGCTAACGCACGGTCATAGGCAATTGCAGCCAGTGCCGGCTTGCCCTCACCCCAAAGAAGATTTCCGTAATCCACCCAGGCCATCGCGTCACGAGCATTCTTACTGAGTTTTTCGCGAACTTTTGAGAGCGCGGATGAACGCCCGTCCGAACCCCCATCAGCCGCAATTCCTGCGAGCCTGAGTTTTCCGCGCGCGCCTTGCGCACGCGACAAGCGATCTGTTCCCGACTCCATCAGACGCTCAGAAATATCAATTAATGCCGGACTCAAGATCTCCTGCTCCTGCGCCTTCAGATGAGCCTGTTTCCAGGTTGAAAGAGCCTTTGCACGCAACGGATCACTCACAGCCTTGAGGTTCTTTCTGAACTTATCAATCGTCTCAGGCGAAGCCCCAGCAGGGACGGCGATCGCGTCCACATCATCAGCAAACAATTTAGCGGCTCTCGCCAGCCGATCCAGTGCAGAGATCGCAAAAGGTCCACCCGCCTCGACGGCTGCACCGTAAGCGCGCCCGAGCGATTCAATCTGCTCCAACCTTTTTTGAATTCCTTTTTTAAGAGTGGCCTCGGGAAGTTCAAGTGCCATGGGCTTAAACTCAGCATCAGTAAGCTCCGCAAGCTTGAAACGCGAATATCCCACGAAAGGCGACCCGCCCTTTCCTGACAACACAGAAACTTTTTTGAAAAGACTCTGCGCCTGTCCCTTGTCCTGCGCGCGCAAGTATAAGTCTGCAAGGCGAGCCCCGCATTCGGCTTCAAATTCAGGAGAAGCAATACACGCAAGATAAGCCTTGGCCGCCTCGCCTTCCTGAATGGATGCTTCGAATAGTCGCGCCGAAGCGAGCGCTACCCGCGCACGTCCCGCTGCCTTGGGGTAAGTCTGAAAATACGCTGACCTGCTTTTTTGAGCCAATGCCGGCTGGCCGATGGCTTCGTAAATCCGGCCAGAAAACTCGAGTGAATCGGCATCTTTTCCAGCAGCACCCAACCCCTCAAATACCTGTGCAGCCTCTTGGGCACGCCCCTGAATCAAGAGCGCGGTCGCGAGCGTACGAAACGATTCAACAGCCGGCTTGCTGTCTGAAAAACGCTTCAACCAAAGATCGGCCACCCGCTTGGCGTTTTCGAAGTCCCGACTCTTGAGATCCGATGCCACGGTGTTTTCGTAAGATTTCTCCGCCAAAGCGCGATTTTTTGTTCCCTGGGCAAGCGCCTCGTACCCTCGAGCTGCGCCTTTAAAGTCTTTTCTCTTTTCGCGGACAGCGATCTCACCGATCTTAATCCGCGTCTCCTGCTCCAAGACCGCAGCGGCAAGTTTTGCTCCCGACTGCTGATCAGAAGCCATCAGTGCCGCATTTTCGCGCAGTTCCTCAACGGTATCCTTGAGGTCATCAGCAGCGTCACTGAGGTCGTCGTCTTTCTGTGCTTTCTCGGCTGCTGTGTACTGATCAGCGGCCATCTGCAGATAGAGCCGCGCGGCAGTTAAAGCCTGCGGAGATTTTGAATATTTTTCCATCAGGCGCCGCACACGCTTTTTAGCGTCTTTTTGCGAGTCACCGTACCCTGCTAGAACCTGAGCGGCACGAAGCGCAGCCTCTCGCCCCTCTTGTGTGTCTTCGAGCGCTTTTTCAAGATCATCCGCAGCGCCGACAAACTCCTGTTCGAGAGCCGTAGGTGCAGACTTCTTTCCCGAGGCATCGGCCTGCCCGCGAGCGGTATCCTTTCGAATCGAGTCGGCAAGGCTCGCCGTCCAGAGCGCTCCGGCTTCCTTAGCGTAACGTTTGTCCTGAGACTCCACGACTCCCCGATAAAGCTTTGAAGCTTCCGAAGATTTTCCGAGTTCCCGCTTCACATCCGCGAGATACATCTGAATTTCTGGAGTCTCCCTGAGGGGGTCTTCTTTGGACAAAAACAGATTCAAATACGCAGAGTAAAAATCTTCGGCGACGACAAGCGAAGCACGTGACCCTTTTTTACGAAAATCCCCATGATTCTCGGTCGCAGTTCTTCGAAGCATCGATCGCAGGCTTTTTGCGGCCGCGCGGGTTTCATCTTCTCCGGAGCTGCCGTGAAAAATTTTGGCGTTCTGAACCCGACCCAGAGCATCGGTCGTTCGGCCGCGACGTAAATCCAGATCCACGAGTTTCACTCGAACACGAAAAGCGGCCTCCTCGTCTGGATGAGTCTTGAGCAAAGACTCATAAACCTGAGTGGCCTTGATCGGCTCCACGTTGCGCTCGTATTGTTTTCCGAGGCTTTCAAGAATTCGAGGATAAAAATTTCGCTCGCCCACGGACTTTTGAAAGTAATCCAAAGCCTCTTCGACCCGTCCGGTCTCAGTCATAAAAATGGCCAGATCCCTGAGCGCTTCTTCGCGAACAGACACGAGCTTCTCTTGGCCCGACGCCGCGCTGGTCACGGCCTGCTTCATCATGTCCACCGCGCGATTATAATCGCGAGTTCGGTAGTAACTCCACGCAAGCTTATGTTGGATTCTGGACAGCGACCTGGGCTGTGCCCTCTTGGCGGCAACCTCGAGATACAAGCGCGCGTCACTGTAACCACGCGTCTCAAACGCATATTCGCCCAGCTCACGATAGGCTTCGCCGGCAAACGATCCTTCTGGAAATCTTTTGATGAGCTCTTTGAAGTAGCGAACGCTTTCTTTGACCTCACCCAGCTCGCCGTAATTGTAGCCCAGAAAATAATAGACCTGATCCAACTTAGAATACGGAATATTAAAAGCGACAATATCCTTGCAAGCGCGAATGGCCGACTGAAGATGAGGACGCGAGCGGGCTCGGTCGATGAATTTGTCAGGCTTGTCGGACTCGAGTCTTCGCTCGTGAGCGCGGCCCTCAAATAGAAATTCAAAACGATAGGCCTCGATGTAGAGCTCTGCCAATCTCAGATAAAGGTCAGCCCGTCTCGCCGATGGAAGCCTTCTCCCGAGCGCGATCCTGAGTTGATTGACTTCCTGATTTCTGAGCTCTTGGATTTTCTTTTCGTCCTGACTCATCACCGAAGCGACTTCAGAATCCGAATAAGGCGCGGCCCATAGCAATCCCGAATACGCTTGAACCGCGACAGCGAGTGCCGCGGCAAGCCGGATGCGAGAGCCCCTCTCGATGAAAACTTTTTTCACTTTACTAGCGGCATTCTGACTCAAGTCCAAAGACATAGTCTCCCAGTTCGTCGTTCCAAAACTCACCGTTGAATGACCAATAGAACTGATCGTCGCGCCTTGTTGGCCTCACATTACCCCTGCCACGCCCCGTCTCCACGGAGGCCTTGCTCAACAACCGCTCCTTGGCCCTTCCAAGCATCTCTAGCTTGATAAAGGCAATCTTCTCAAAATCTGAGATCAACGCCGAGTGATAATCCACTAAACTGTTTTTTACGAAAGCGCCGCCGAGCAGCCGAACCGTCTTTACACGCCAGCTCGCTACGTTTTGCAAAAATCCTGGAAAACCCTTGCCGAGATCCTTCGCAGCGCCGGGCTGCCCAAGATTAAAACGAGCGACCGCCTCCAACTCAGAACTCACTTCGCGCTCACTCAAAGCCAGCCGTTGAAAATAAGGGCCTCGCACAAAACGATTCAACACCCTATAAAATGAATCTTTTGTGTGCAGCGAAGAAGTCAGCGCTTCCCTGCCCTGATTGAAAAACTTGGCTAGGTCCTTTGAATTTGCTTCCACGAAGCCTTTGATCTTTTCGCCAAGCCCCGTGTGCTTAGAGTGAAACTCATTGATCACTCCGTTCGCGTCGTCATACAGGCAAAGAGCCAAATAGGCTTGCGCACGCAGCACATCGACTTCGGAGTTATGCACAAAACTCAGGGCCGGGCTCTTGTACGAGACCAGCTTTCCAAGCGTTCGGTTGTACTCTTGCCTTCCAAACGAGTTCCAAGCCTGCTCAAAAAGGACGTCGGTCCAGACGATGCTGTCTTTTGGGATTTTGTCGTAAGCGCGATCAGCATCTTCAAATTTATCGAGTTCGTAGAGCACCCGGGCATCACCCGCCAGACAGCGATTACGAAGGTCTTCCGCCTCGCGAGCGTCTTGAAGCGCACGTGACTGCGGTTTACGTCCGTTCTTGCCAGCCTCTTTCGAATTTTCTTCAAGCTGAGTGGCGGCCACCGCGCAACCCTTGAAATCCGCAATAGCAGCTTCGCGATTACCGGAAACCGTCTGCGCTGCAGCGCGAGTCTGGAGTGCGAAAGCATAAAGCGGGCTCTTGGCATCGACCGCCTTCAAATATCCGAGCGCCTGCTGAGGACTGCCTGTAAGCAGACTCTCACGACCCAATGCATACAAAAACGCCGCGCGATTGGCTGAATCAAAGTCTTCGAGCGCCGTGTGGCGGATCATATATTTACGCACGAGATCCGCGCCCACCGCTCCAATGATTTCCTGCGAGCGAGTCAGGGCGCGCCGAATGGCTGGTTTATGTCCAGACTGCAGCGTCCGAATAAAAAAGTAAGAGGCCAGCTGCTCAAGTCCCGCATCCACCAGTCCCAGGGTGATCCACGAATACGCCTCCGCCTGCAGTGACGGATCTTCTTCGCCTGCGGCAAACGCATACCGCGCCGACTTGAAGTACTGGCCCGAAGCATGGAGTTTTTGTGCGTCCTGAAGAGAGTCAATCCCTGAGGCCTGCGCACTCAAAGCAAACACCGAACCCACCGCGATCGCGGAAATCCAGCCACACCGAGTTCTGCGCGGATTCTGAGTGACTGTTCTTGGCATCACAGTCGGTATCCGAGCCCGATTCCGAAGTTATAATTAGAAAACCAAGCACTCTCTCCCGCTGTACCCAGGACCGGCGCCTGATAAAACGCACCCGTAAAATCCAACCTCACCAGGAAATCCTGAGACAGGTGATACTGCTGTCCAGTCCCGGCAAATAGCGCGAACCGATCGTCTAACGTTTCAGTGAACGGATCTGAGATTGAATTCTTATCTAAAAGAAAACTGTGAATTCGACCGGCGCCCCCCGAGAAATACCAATCAAAGTGCAAAATTTGATTGAATACGTTGATCTTGGCGTACCAAGGAACCCAATGCAAAAGCGCCCCGTACTGAGATCGAATTTCACGAATATGCGGGAGCGCATTGGGCGACTCCTGCTCCAATGCCGAAAAGGTCGTATTGGTGCTGTTGAAGTTTATGGAATAAAAAAGCTCAACCCCAAAATCCTCACTAAAATAAAACGAAACCCGGGGATCCACCGTGCGCACGTTACGATAGGGATTCGACCAACCCACCCCGCCCATGGCGCTGAACATCGCGTGTCCGGCCTTGGTGTACTTGCGATTCTGTAAAACGTAGATTTTTTTATCCGGATCGAGCCAACTGAAGTTGTACTCAGAATCTTTCTCGGCAGTCGGCGCAGCTTGCGCCCAACTTGCCGCCATCAGAGTCACCCAGAGCCCGGCCAACGTAATCCAACCGAGCCGAAATCCCCAATAGCTGAGCTTATGACCTTCACCGTTGTATCCACTTTGCATGCCCACTCCCCCGTCCTTAGGTGTATTGGCAACGTCTGTACAAACGCTTACAAAAACCGTTTCACTACGCCTTTGCGCCAAATTCCGTGGCTTTTCATGGTCTTAAATTAATTGTGATGCGCTTTAAAGGAAACGGCAAGAAATTTCGCCCCACCGGGGCAATGCCCGCCTCAGTTCGGTCGTCAATTTCGTGACTTATTAAGAGCCGGAAATAGCCCTGAACCCGTCCAGCTTTTGCCGAACATCGTCCGGAACTCTCTTACCGTACTCGCGACGATAGTACGCATCAATAATCGCAAAAGCCTCTTTGCGAAATTTGAATGTTTTGGCTTTACTGTCACTCAAATACTGCTCGAGAAAAAACTCGCCCGAATCCGAGTCCGCATCAAGCGCCTTTCCCGCCACGAATAACCAGTCCTGCTCCTCGGGCTTCTCATGAGTGTTTCGGCGAGCCAGGATTCCCAACGCAAAAAGTTTCACGCTACGAGTAAGTACGGCCGAGTCTGATGTTTTTTTAATCTTGAGAGTTGCATTCAGCACAGTCAGAGCCGACGCGACCTCCCAGGATTTTCCGGGTCCAAAAAACTCCGTGATGACCTTTTTCTCGGCGCTCACTCTCTCTCCATAACCGAGCGCTGTAGCGGGTGCCGATGCGACTTCATAAAGCGAAAGGATCTCTTGAACCGAAACAGACGGCTGCTGCGCGAAGATATTCGTAGCCATACGAAGCCTACTTAAAAACTCGGAGCTGTCAGCCTGAGGAGTCCTGAACTCCTCCCGAAGCCGCTGCAAAGCTTGTTTGTAATTTCCCGCTCCGTACTCTTCAAAGCTGGTTTCACCCGCCCAAACTGAAAACCCAAATCCGGTC
>CAMBEX010000143.1 GCA_945865865.1 Bdellovibrio sp. ZAP7 | reverse complement strand
TTTCTCCTGAACTCCGACGTGGTTTGCGATGTGGATCTGGACGCGCTTCGCCTGAGGCATCTTGACCTGAGAAAGCGTTATGGCGTCACGCTCACTTTGGCAGTTTTCAGAAAGGCCCCTCCGGGCGCGGATTATCGCGAAATCATCGTGAACCCACGAACAGGTCTCGTAGAATCTCTCGGCGAACTCAGGAGTGAGGCACCGTTTTTTGTTGGGGCCGCGGTCCTTGAACCCGGCGCTCCTGCGGGAGTGCCAGCATCGGGGCCCGCTGAGTTTGTACCTTCAATCCTTCGTCCCGCAATTGAAAGAGGCCTTGCCGGAGCGTGGGTGACTGATGGCACTTGGTATGACATAGGATCGCCAGACCTTTGGATGCGCGCACACCTTGAGCTCCTTCGCCAGCTTGAGACAGGTGAGCGGTTGCCGCAAAACTGGCGCTCAAGACTTGAGTCAGCTAATCGCAGAGTTGGCCATCAGGCGTGGATAAAAAAGGAGAGCCTGAGTCGAGCGAGGTTTTCTCGGATTGCCGGCCCCAGCTACTGGTCGGCGCTGGAGACGGAGGACCGCGCTCCAAAAAATCTGGGACCCTTTGGCGTTCTCTATGGTCAGGCGCCCGCGCCGGATTTTGAGCGTGGAATCGGTTTTTCTGGAAAATTTTTTAGAACGAACGGCAGTTAGAGTTCTTGAATTTTTTTAAGAATTTTTCGCCAATTTTTTCCAGGAACAATCTGTGCGGGAGGTGCAAACCCCCTTGCCCCAGTCCAGGCGCCCCCGAGCGGCTTTCCCATTAAACTCAGGTAACCGAGATAGGCAAAGGCTTGTGCTTCGATCATCTGCGGATCAACTCCACGGTCCTCGGTGCTGAAAACGCGAACTCCCGAAGAGGCGAGCCGCGCTCGAATTTCCGAGAGCAAAAAGGAATTACGGGCACCACCACCGCAAAAATAAATTGAGTCAAGTGGCAGCCGGCGCGAGAGGATCCACTTTTTGTATGACAGTGCGATCGTCTCGGCGACAGCCTCTGTTGCCGTTGCGACCAAAGATGGGCCAGAAACGCCACGGGCGGCGGCCATAAAAAGGCCGAAGGGAAAGTCGTCTCGTCCTGTGGATTTTGGGGGCATCTTATTAAAGAACGGGTGTGTAATAAGTTTTTTGACCGCATCGCTCGACGAGGATCCGCGACGAGCAAGTGAGCCATTGTGGTCGAAATGCAGTCTGCCTCCGGAGGCGAGACTTGCGGCGGCGTCAATCCAGAGACCGGCTGGTCCCGTATCGAACGCGAGCAGTAGATTTTTTGGCCCAAAATACGTGAGATTACTTACACCACCCAGATTGTGAATGGCGATTCCACAGGGCTCGGAACCCGGGTGCTTTGCCCAGAGCTTTGCCAGGAGCTGATGATAAATCGGAACCAGTGGAGCCCCCTGTCCGCCAGCGGCCAGGTCGCCCGCCCTAAATCCACAAAGAGTCGTGATTCCTGTAGCGGCCGCTATGAGCGCGGCCTCTCCCAGTTGCAGAGTCATTCCACCCTTTTTTCGGCGATCTGCGGGAAAGTGAGCCACGGTCTGTCCGTGGTTCGCAATCGCATCAGGTTGGCTGCTCCGGCCTTTCAGTAATTTGATGAGACTCTTTGCGTACCACTCGCCAAGATCGCGATGAAGTTCGAGACACGCGCGCAACGGAAAAGAAGCGCCAGGCAGCTGAAATTCGAATACTCTGCGTCGAAGTTTATCGGGATATGCGATCGATGCGCTCCACGCGAGCCGCATACCGGCACGGGAAAAATTAACGCATGAGGCGTCCAGTCCGTCGCAAGAGGTACCCGTCATCACCCCCAGGACTCGAATTGCCATGAGTTAGTCCGAACCCTTTTCGTTACGTTCGGTGGAGGGTTCATCCGAGCGTCCAACTTTAATGATGGCGTTGACAGGGCAAACCGAGACGCATGCGGCGTGGTCGGCACAAGTGTCGGTATCGATGTAATACTTGTCGGTCCCCTCGGCGATCGAATCCGTTGGACACTCCGTGAGACAAGCGCCGCACTTTGTGCAGCTGGAGTTGATGAGGTAGGGCATTGATTACAAGAGTAAGGCCTGCCGGGTCTCGTTGACAAGCTTTTGACCTGCGTGACACCCTAAAGGTATGCGAGTTGTGTCGATTCCAACGGGCCTGAGGCTGGCCGCAGTGTGCCTGCTGTTTTCGGTGCCGCTTGCGGTGTTTGAGTCGGTCGTGGTGACGCGATCTCCTTGGTGGCGGATTCCGGTGGAGTCCATGAAGGCGTCGGGGCTCCTGGCTTTTGTTCTATTTGCGCCGCTGGCGCTTACGTTACTTCGAGCGAGGCGCTGGGCCCTGACCGTTTCCACGATCCTGGCGCTTATTTGGTGTGCAGGCACGGCGTGGATGGCGGTTCGTGACAAAAATACGTCGCTCGGATTTTTTCTGTTGGGCCTGGTCACGTACTGGATCGTCCAACTTTATTGGGTGAAGTTTGAGCTGGGGCGCTCGTTTTTGGATCCTGGGTTTCGATGGTTTCAAGGCGTTCCTGAGGCAATTCCTGGGCTCAAGGCTATGGTCGGTCGAGGGAGCAATGGTCAGACGTTTAAGGTGAGCCGAATAGATCAAGATGGAGCGTATTTGTTTTTCAGGGAGACTGCCGTGGAGACTTTTGTGGCGATAGACCCTAAGATAGTGACTCAGGTGTCTCTTGCTTTTCGTAACCGCCAGCTTTCGTTTGATGGACGGTGGGTGAGTTTGTTTGACCGAGGGCAGGGCGCTCGGGGCATGGGTCTTCAATTTGAGGGTTTGTCGCCGGACGCAAAGAAAGATCTGGGAGACTTCATAGAGAGTCTTCGAGGAGAGGGTCATGTTTAGAAAAAAGCATTGGGTAGTGTTGAGCGCGGTATTTGTGATGCTGATTTCGGCCTGCAAATCTGGAGTCAAAACAGGGGACACTCCGAAGGAGCGTCTTGAGGGTTATATCTCCCAGAGTTTCAATGTGACCGGCATTGAGGATCGTGAGGCGCTTTCTCAGTTTCTGTCTGGAACGGCCAGGACTCGCCTTGCGGCATGGAGTGATGAGCAGTTTCGAGAGGCATTTATTGACTCTAAAAGACAGTTCATCAAATTGATTTTTTCTGAATCCAAGGATGTTTCGCCCACCGAGATTCGAATCACCTATGAGCTCACCTTTTTGGACCAAGGAAAAGGACACGACGCCAAGGTGACCCACAAAAAACTTGCTCAACTCACGAAAGACCGGGATCGCTGGATGATCGCCGAAGTCCGCAATCTCAAGGAAATGATCGAGTATAAGAACGAGATGTCGCTTCCTTGATGTTAGACGGAGACCGCGAAGTTTAGGGCGACTGAAGCTGGGCTGTCGCGTAATTTTGATTTGGATCTAATATGTTTCGGATACTGACGCTGCTCCACGTGAGTGAAGAGGTCAGCCCTGTCGCATAATTTTGATTTCCTGTAATGGCGCGCAGACTTCTTGAGAACACCGTCGTCGTCCCCGCCACACCAATGAGTTGAAGACCTGACTCATCTGGCGCGCTTAAACTCTCGAGTCGGATAACATACGAACCGTCTGTCGGCTCTTTTAAGATCGTCACGGTTCCGGTGACGGGCTTTGCTGCCACTACGGTCGAAAACACACCCTGCGCAACCAGCTGTCCGACAGGAACGGGGTCGTTGGGTGCTGCGCCCGTCCCCAAGGGAAATGCTCCGCATCCCGCAACCCCTCCGAGCGCTATGACGCTCCACATGAATGGCAAAACTGCGTCAAAAAAACGGCGACCAAATTTACTCAGCGGAGGTCTCATCTCAAGAAATACTTTCACGGCGCCGATCAATTCACAAGGAGGGGTGCGACTTTGAGCGACAATCAAAACGAATCCAAATCAGTGCCGACGCTTGAGAGCGTTGGTTCAGCAGATCCCGTTTTTAGTTCAGACATGAGCGCGCTCATTTCTGATGAGTCCATTGCGCTGAGTGCCGCTAAGGTTGGAGCGCTGGAGAGCCTCATCAGTATCCTGATCAAGGACGTGAAGTTTCACGAATTCATGCGAGAGGTGTTACTTGTACATCTTCGGGCCATCAAGAGTGAGGCGGGTTCGATCTTAGAGGTCGACACAAAGACCAACACGCTGTTTTTTCGAGCCGTCTCTGGTCAGAGTTCTGACCGCGTTTCACGATTCACGATACCCATGGGACAGGGAATTGTTGGACACGTCGCGGAGTCCAGACTGCCCTTCATGGTTACCAACGTGGAGGAAAATGGGCGCTATCTAAAGGCAATTGGTGATGCCGTTGGATTTGAGGCGCGTAATTTGATTGCGGCGCCCGTGGTGATTCGCGGAAAAGTGTTTTGCGTAGTCGAGCTTCTTAATCGCGTAGGAGAGCCCACTTATACTGCGCAGGATCTCGATTTTCTTTCTTACTTATGTGAGGTGAGCGCAAAAATAATTGAGATGCGCCTCATGCTCGCCTGGACGAAAACAAACTCCGATGGCAACGCACAGGGTGCTGCGCAATCCGAAGATTCTAGTTCGGGAATAGCCGCATGAGCAGTCTTGCAGTGGCCAGTCAGAACGGGTCGACTCCGGGTGACTCTAATGGCGGTGCGCAATCAGAACGCACTAAACAGCCGCGAATTGACATGACGTATTTGGTGCGCGCACTTCTTAAGTTCAGCGCATCCGACCTCCATCTAAAGGCGGGGAGACCGCCGCTTTTTAGAATTAACGGAAAAATAGTCCCCGCAAAGATGCCTGACATGACCGCGGAGCTCATTAAGTCGGCGGTCTACGAGATACTTACATCCAAGCAGATGCACGATCTTGAAACGAAGTTGCAAATTGATTTTTCGTTCAGCCTAGAGAGGTTGGGACGTTTTCGGTGCAACGTGTATTTTCAAAAAGGGACCTTATCGGTTGCGGTAAGAACGATTCCGCTGGAGGTTCCTTCTCTGGACTCTATTGGGGCTCCGTCAGTCATTAAGGAGCTTTGTCAGAGACACCGAGGTTTGATTCTCATTACGGGCCCGACAGGAAGCGGCAAATCGACGACGCTTGCTGCAACGATTCAAGAGATCAATCAAAGCCGATATGTTCACGTTTTGACCCTGGAGGATCCCATAGAGTTTATTTACCGGGATGACCGCGCGGCCATCTCACAACGCGAAGTGGGCGTGGACACGTTGTCTTTGCGGGAAGGCTTGGTCGCCGGGCTCCGTCAGGACCCCGATGTCATCGTTATCGGCGAGATGCGAGATTACGAAACCATGCGGGTAGCCCTGACCGCCGCGGAGACCGGTCATTTGGTTCTATCGACGATGCACACTCAAGACGCCAAAGGGACGATCGAGAGAATTTTGGATGCTTTTCCAACCGGGGAAAAAAACCAAATTAGAATTCAGTTGGCGTCCACTCTCGGGGCTGTCATCTCACAGCAGTTGATTCCCCGCGCGGACGGTTCAGGCCGCGTTTTGGCTGCTGAGGTCATGGTCAAGTCGCCAACGATCGAAAATCAAATTTTAAAAAATGAGCTCGACCAGATTCAAGGGGCAATCGCCAACTCGAATACTTACTACCATATGCAGACGCTCAATCAGGCGCTCTACCGGCTGGCAAAGCAAGGAGCGATCAGCACGAATGACGCGCTCGCTGCATCGCCGCAGCCCGATGAACTGTCCCAGCAGCTTTCGGGTATTGTTCGAGAGTGAAGTTGCGGGTTAATCTCAATTTATGCTTTTAGATTCTCTCGGCCTTGTATGGCGTTGGCTCGTGCTGGTTTTTATGGTTGGGATTGTGCCGGGTATTTTTGCCTTACTGGCGGGTGGATGGGGTTTTGCCATTTCGACGACCCTGATCGTGGGTATTTGGGGCCTGGTCATGGGTTGCTGGGTTGAGGGTGCAATCACAAGGCGATGGCTGTCGCATGAGACTGAAGTGGATCCGGCATTTTCTGCAATGTTAACTCGGCTGAGGGCGGTAGTGGATGTTGATCAGTGCAATCGGCCGGTTCGTGTCCTGGTATTTGGCGAAGCCTCGCAGTGCGCGCTCATCTGTCGCGGCTGGTTTTCTTCGGGGACGGTTTTTTTAAGTAGAGGCATGCTGACTGGCGCGACTCAAGATGAGCTCATCGTGAGACTGCGCGAGTTGATGACTCGCTGTCGTGAGCCCAAAACCGTATTGCTCAGTGTCGTGGCTTTATTGAATTCGTGGGTTGCCGCGAGCCTGAACGGCACTTGGAATAATGCGCTCTTTCACCCTCTAAATGCGCGCTCTTTGGGGCGGAAAGCAGATCTTCCGTTTTGGAGCGGGGTGCGCGCGCTCTTGGCATTGCCTCTGGTTCGAGCGCTCCATAAATTAGGAGGAAGTTCGGGGGGCGTGCAACTGAGCGCGCATCTACCTCAGAGAGCTCCACAGTGGAGTCCCTCAGCGGGTGTGGTTTGGTCTGGTCTGCTTTGGCAACGCCGCGGCTAGTCGCGAAAAAAGTTTGCTTGTCGGCAATCCGATCTGGCTGATAAATCAGTTTCAAAATGAGCTGCGGCCATTCAATGGGGCGCAGACTGGGAAACTTTTTTGGAGTCAGAAAATGAGTGAATCCGAATTTCAACGAAACACCAAGATTGATTTAACGACGTTTTTTTTGTCCATCTCTTCGGCGGCGTTCATGGCTATGGGAATTATCCCTCCCGGAGCAAAAACAGAGTCGGGAAAAACCTTGCCTGTTGATCTGGGGCTGGCGCGCCAGAATGTGGATCTTCTAGAGCTTCTGAAGGAAAAAACTCGTGGAAACCGCACTCCCGA
>CAMBEX010000142.1 GCA_945865865.1 Bdellovibrio sp. ZAP7 | reverse complement strand
CTCCTTCTGAGCTTTTAGTTACTCCGGTAGACGTCCTGATTCCCGCTGCAATCGACGGCGTCATTACTGATGCAAACGTCAACAAGGTGCGGGCGACCATCATCGCTGAGGGCGCAAACGGCCCAATCACCGCGACTGCACTCAAGGTTCTCGAAGAGCGCGGCGTTTTTGTGATCCCTGACGTTTTGGCTAACGCCGGCGGCGTGATCGTCTCTTACTTTGAATGGGTGCAGGGCCTTCAAAACTTTTTCTGGAGCGAGACCGAGGTGAATCAAAAGCTCGCCGAAGTCATGGCAAGCGCGTTCAAAAAAGTCGTGAACATCCAGCAGCAGTACAACTGCGGCATGAAAACTGCCGCTCTCATTGCGGGCGTCGATCGACTCAATCGCGCCATGCTGCTTCGCGGACTTTTTCCATAAGAAGCAACGCTGCTAAAAAAATAAAAAACGCTGCTTTCTACTCTCGGCGTATCCGCAGTTCCTTGATTTTAAGCTGAAGTCCTTTGCGCGAGAGCTTAAGCTTCTCTGCCGCATGGGTCACATTGCCTTCTGTCTCCTCGAGCGCCCTTTCGATCAAATCGCGTTCGACGGCCTGAGTTTGTTTGCGAACCAACTCTTTAAACGTCGACGGCTCGACCTCAGCCTCGCCCTTGCGTCCGAGCAAATCACGCACAACAGGCGCAGTAGCAATCTCCTCAGGAAGGTCCCGCGCGCCAAGCACGGTGGACTCACTCATCAAGACCATTCGCTCAAGAACGTTTTCGAGCTGCCGGATGTTTCCTGGCCATGAATAATTTCGAAACGCCAACATACATTCCGCTTCAATTCCGGTGATGATGCGGTTGAGCTGAGTCGCGGATTGCTGGAGAAAAAACTTTACCAGGAGATCAATGTCTTCTTTTCGTTCTCGGAGCGCAGGAAGCTGAACCGGCACGACATTGAGGCGATAATAGAGGTCCTCTCGAAATCTCCCGGCCTTGACCTCGGCCTCGAGATCGCGATTGGTCGCGGTCACGATCCTGACATCCACCGCGATTGTACTGATTCCACCCACCCGCTCGAACTCTTTTTCTTGAAGGACTCGAAGGAGTTTAACTTGCATCTCAAGCGGCATTTCTGCCACCTCATCTAGAAAAAGCGTGCCCTCGTGGGCCAATTCAAAACGGCCGGGCTTGGAGGTCACAGCTCCTGTAAACGCTCCTCGCTCATATCCAAAAAGTTCGCTCTCAATCAGGGTCGCCGGAATTGCGGCACAGTTCACCTTCACAAACGGCTTTTGACATCGAGGTGAGTTGCGGTGAACTTCGTAAGCGACAAGCTCCTTTCCGGTACCGCTTTCACCGCGAATCAACACGGTCGAGTTCGCGATAGCGACCTTAGAAATCACCCGAAAAACCTCCTGCATCGGTTCGCTCTGTCCAATGATCGAGGATATTTCGGTAGCCTTAGGCGCTGGAACATCAACGGAGGTGATGACGATGGGTTCCTTGAGACGCTGCTCATGAGTCTGAACAGCTTTTTGCACGACATTCAAAAGCTCCGTCTGCTCAAATGGCTTGGTGATAAAATCAAAGGCGCCACGCTTGAGAGCGGAAACTGCCGTTTCGACTGTCCCATAGGCCGTCGCAATGATCACTGGAAGATCGGGTCTCCGCTTCTGACAGTACTCCAAAATGTCCAGCCCTCCTGGCCCGGGCATATAGAGATCCGTAATCACCGCATTCAACGGTTCGGACTCAATGGCCTCAAGCGCGCGCGCGCTGTCCGTAAAAACGAGCGGTTCAAAGCCGGCACGCTCGAGCATTGCCTGAATCACAAGAACTATGTTTTTTTCGTCATCAATGACCAGGATCCTGCCCTGTGCCTTCGTATTCATATTCATACTCCGCCAGTGCCGTGGTCGTTGTTCAGAAGCGGCAGAATCACCGAAAATCTGGCAAATCGTCCCGCCTCACTGCTGACTTCAATTCGTCCTTGGTGAGCTTCTACGATTTTTTGAGAAATCGGCAAACCCAGACCTGTCCCACTTGGGCTTGTCGTAAAAAATGGAATAAACAGCTTCTGCATATTCTCAGGTGTAATGCCGTGTCCGTCATCCTCGACCGCTATCGTGACTTTACGGTCTTCCTGTCTTTCGCTTTCTTCCCCGCTGATCACAACGCTGACCTGAACATGACCGCTAGGCCGACCCTCGAGCGCTTTGACGCTGTTTCTAATTAAATTCATGACTACTTGCTGCATCTGTTCGGGAACAGCCGCTACCCAAGCTGGGGCCGACGCGGGAACAAACTCCAAAAAAATCTCGGGTCGAAGTCCCGCTCGAAAAACATCGACGGTTCTGCCAGCCAGAAAGGACGCGTCCATCGGACGAAACTCCACGGGAAGTGACTTGGAGTAATCCAAAAACTGCGTGACCACATGGTTGAGGCGATCCACCTCCTCGACAATAACTTGCAAAAACTTGCTCTCGGGCCGCTCCACTTTCGGATCCAGAAACTGCGCCGCACCCTTGATTGCACCCAATGGATTTCTGATCTCATGGGCAAGCCCCGCAGCCATTTCACCCAAAGCGGCGAGCCGTTCTTTTTCACGCTGTCTGACAAAGACCTCCAAGCTGCGGAGATTCTGCGCAACCTGTTCAAAAAATGAATACAGGTTTGGCAACAGTCCCCAGGTACCGCCCCAATGGGCGGGTGGTGCCGGGACCCACAGTGTGAGAAATGCCAAAACTCGATTTCCGTCAAAAAGCGGAATCAACATGTTTGCGCCCAGCGCCTTGAGTGCCTGCAACAGCGCCTGGAGTTTTTCACGCTGAACCCGGCTTGCTGAGCGTTCAATTTCATTTTCAAGAATCTGATCCAAAACAACGGGAAGCTCGCCCCACGAGCGAAGCTCCGCGCAATACTTGACCAGCGGATGATCTGCTAAGACTTCCTGTACCGGACTTCCGGGCATCCTTCCGTCCCAAAAGCGTGCACGTCGAAACCTCGTGCCACTCTCCCTCATCACAAAAATCGCGCATCGTCCGGGTGACAGCGCCTCGCGAGTGACTGACAGCAATGCCTCAAAAAAAGCGCCCTCATCGACAATTCCGGCAAGCGCTCGGTAGGACTCGCGAAGAGTCTGATCCAGCCTCCGCTGTTCCTGGGGCAAAAGTTTTTGAGTAAGAAAAGCAACGAGCCGTCGGAGCGGATCGAGCAGCATCACCACGAGAACTGAGATGGCAAACGAATTCAAAAACACCGCGGCGGGATTATTTTCGATCCAAACGACCAAAAGCAAATAGACGCCCGTGAGCAGGAACGCAACGAGTAGGATCACCAGGAAACGCGACAACAACGCTCGTATGTTGAGAAGTCTCTGTTGCGTGATCGCCTGGCTGAGCAAGAAAAGATAAGCACAAAGTAAGACGTTGCCGACTGAGGGAATGATTTTTCCCATCCACGGGACGTGATCCATCGACGAAAAAGCCAGAACCACCAGCGCCCCAAAGTAAATGAGTCCGCCACGGGCAGAAACACCTGAAATCGAACGTCGCTCACGGGCAATGCCGCGTGCCCGCCGCTCAAGCCGTTCGCGTTGGTCTGCCACCAGTTGAAAGACCGTCTGCAGCGCAATGATGCCAGGACTGAAATAGATCAGCACCAAGACCCATGGGATATTCTTTGCGCCAGAAATCAGGCTCAAGCTCAACCCGACCGACAGCAGGATGCTCAAAGCCAGAAGTCTCAAACTAAAACGGTCTTGGCTTCGAAGGGTGGTCCGACTCAAAACCCTCATGAACACGAGCGCAGCAGGTCCGAGCCAAACATTGAAGAAGAGGTGCCAGGGATAAAACTGGTCGTTCTCCCAGACTTTCTCGAAGAAAAAGAAGAGCGCCCATACCGTAATCACCCCGCACAGGACGCAAAAAGCGATAAAGAGCTTGTTTCGGACGTTTCGGGCCAAAACGGAAAACCCGAGCGAAAAGCTCGTAATCGCTACGAAAAGTGCGGTTTGGGCCAAAATATCCATGACCCAATCCGTATAGCCTAAAGATCATTCCAAAGGGAGTCGATACGCCTCTTGTATGAAGGGCTCCGCCAAAAATAGACGTTTTCGCATAAACCCCGTCGAGGTGGTGATTTTCTCGGCCGTTTTCCTGATTCTATGCAATTCGGTCTATAGCCTCTTTAACGAGCGAAACGGCTTTCAGCCGGCAATGCTCTCTCCCATGGCAGCAAACCCGGTTTCAGAGACCCGAGCGCCAGCCTCCACGTCGCAGTCCTTCCTCAATGTGGACTTCAACTGTCAGACACAAAAAGAAATGACGACTTCAGCCCCCCGGATCCGCCTGACCGGCCCCCTTTGCGGCTCAAGCGACTCGACTGGGACTCAGCTCATCAAGACGGTCATTCACAACGACGCCAATAAATTTACAGCTACGGTCTTTACGGATGTCAATTCGGGCCGTTTCTCGACCGACTACATTCCGCTGAACTCCGAAAAGAACCCCATCCGGGTGGAGTTTCTTTACAAAGGCGGAAAAACCGTCACCAACGACTTTGTCGTTACGCGGCAATAACCACACCTAACAGATTGAATCAAAAGGACTTTCTAATCCACACAGTGGTAAGGCCTTTCAATTTCAAATCTTGACGCGCCGCATCCGTTTTGTTAGCTAACCGCCCTATGGCGAGTCGCTTTCTCTTCAAGAGTGCCCTCACTCTCGTGCTTTCAATCCCGCTTTTAATGAGTCACTGGGGGACTCTCCCTGCTTTGGCCAGCACCTCGCTTTCAGCCTATGAAACCGTGAATATCGAACCTCAATTTTCGACTTCTCCCGAGACCTTCTACTTTTACTGGGGCGTTTGGCGAACCTTGAGCCCAACAGAACGATCGGCACTCCAAACCCACGGCGGCCATCTCTACTCTCATCGTAAAATTCATTGGCGGGTCATCGACTGTAAAACGGGTGTGCTCTCTCGCGACGCCGGAGAAAATTTTTGGTTTTGGGATCAGGTCGGGTTGGACTCTGAGGGGCGGCTGATTCCAATCCGCGAGGCGCAGCGGCCAGACTACCTGTACTTTTCGCTTCTCAATCTCAATGCGTGGAATCTTCGGGGCACACCTCCCTTTGTCGCCCCCCGGCGCGAAGCGGGGGAAGTCAGCGATCACCTTTACGAACGCACCAAGGTTACTTACGAGGCATGGAAAAAGTCTGCTTCACCCGCAGGCACGCGCGGAACCCTGGTAGTCAAAGCCACTCACCGCTTGAGCGATCACCGAGTTACACCCAAGTCCTCCGATTTTTTTTCAATCGACGACTACACGCAGGGCAAGAGCAACCTTTCTCCAGAGCTTTCAGCGCAGCTCGATGGGTATCATCCGGCCCGCTGGCCGATTCATTATGACGAGCGCGCGCATAAGCCTCATCATCTTCGCGAACCGGAATTGTGGCGCAATACTCAATCAACGATTTCCGAATCCAAGTTCGCTATGAAACTCGAGTGGGACGGATGCGTGGATCGCGCCCCGATCACGGTGACTGTGCGAATTCCAAAAAATGGAATGCCTGCCCCCGGTCCCAATCGACCCGGCAGAGACGACCGCGGCACGCATGAGATTGAGCTGACCGAAGTGACTTCTGAAGAAGTCGAAGGCTGGGACTAAGACCCGGCCTGGCAGTCCTGTTTTGGAGTCGTTACTGCCGTTTTTTTGAGTAATTGTGCCCACGCTTTTTGAATAGCGAGGGCACTGTATGAATACTTTCACTGTCCCTACCCAGGTCCTTTCAGAAGTCCCCGAGGTGCGAGCGCGAAGTCACGGCTGGCATTGCTTAAGTCTCAGGGAATGTTTGAGTGTGATTGCCGAAGATGAAACCGCCCCTGCCGGATCGCCCATGGAACTTCCGTGCACCGGATTGCCCTCTGACGAACAGGAGCGGGCCTTTTTTATGTCGATGGAACTCTCTCCCGACGGTCCCCACGGTTACTTGGGCCATCAACCGAGACTCAGTCAAAGGGCAGCGGTTCGCTTGGGAGCCGCATTTGAGCTGGCTGCGAGATACGCGCAGTTCAGAGAGTCGCGACTTTCACCGCGTCCACTTACAGGCAGCGACACCGAACCCTGCTCCCTGATGGAATCCGCCCTCAAAAAGGTCCCAGCTCTTTACCGCTCGCTGCCCAAGGAATGGCTCGGCTTTGTTCCGATTCACGGTAACGGACAGGTCGGCTCGTTTTGCTTGGTCGAACGGGGAGTTAAAACGCACGTCAATGTGGACCCTGCCGAACTCTTCGCACGGATCCTGATACTCCGACCCGCGGCGATCGTCCTATTTCACAATCATCCCTCTGGAAATCTCACCCCTTCGCGCTCCGATCGCGACCTAACCACGAAAGTTCGAAGCCTCGGGGCTCAATTTGGAGTCACCCTATTGGGTCACTGGATCCTCTCGCCACGCGACGAAAAAATCGTGCTATGAAGCCTTCACAATGACTGAAAGCCTCGCCCCGTGCCTCCCGTGCCCCCAGTGCCTGAAAACAACCGACCTATGCGTGTGTAGCTTTGTTGAAAAACTTGCGACCCGCGCGCATGTGCTGATTTTGCAGCACCCGCAAGAGCCCGACAAAGATCTGGGCTCCGCAAGGCTCGCACATCTTTCTCTTCCTAACTCCACTCTCAAGACGGGTCTCAGTTGGCCCAACCTCAAAGCGGCCCTTGGACGAGAGGCACAAAATCAACGCTGGGCGGTTTTACACTTAGGGAGTGGAATCAAGGCAGGAACGACCCGTGCCGACTCTCAAAAGGCCAGCTCGCCGTTTCAGTTGGTGAGCCGCAACGGAGAACTTCTCGA